>NZ_WKZK01000013.1:424-82810 GCF_009680135.1 Eubacterium sp. BIOML-A2 | reverse complement strand
TCTTTCATACTGATTTTAGTATATCAGATTCATTAAAATCTGTCCGAAAAAGTGTCTTAATTTATGAGACCATTATATTCGGTATAAAGCCAAACCAAATTAACAATTATGAAAAGTCCAGCTATGCGAACAGTGAGACGCAGCAGCTGGCTTTTTTAGTGGATACAATGGCATACCGGCTGAAGATGTATGAAGAAGAGATCAATTCAAAACTGCTGACCATAAGGCAGCAAAAAGAGGGTTATTTCTATAAGTTTAATGAAAAGGCAATCCTGCGCACAGACAGCAAAACGCAGATGGAGAACTTATCAAAAGCTGTTAATAACGGGATTTATACGCCGAATGAGGCCCGCGGATACCTAGACATGCCTTGTGAGGAAGGCGGGGACGTCCTGATGGTCAACGGAAATTACATACCTATTACAGACGTAGGAAAGCAGTATAAGAAAGGTGGTGAGAGCAATGAAGACAGCGGAAATCAGGGGTGATATCATCTCCAATGACCTGAAATGGATTTATGACTGGTTGGAATGGGAATCTACGTGCCCAAATGATATAAAGAAGGTCATAGAGGCACTGGAGGACGGGGAAGAGCTCAGGGTAACTGTAAACAGTGGGGGTGGTGATGTTTTCGCAGGGCAGGAAATCTACACGCTGCTCAGGAAAAGTAAAAACTCTGTTGCTGAAATAGACAGCCTGGCTGGAAGCGCGGCTGGAGTTGCGGCAATGGGGGCAGCCCAAGTACTGATCAGCCCTGTAGCAATGATTATGATCCATAATGTGTCAATGAGTGGAAGGATGAGTGGTGATTACCATCTTTACGAGAAGAACGCGAATGCCCTGAAGGAGATGAATGCGGCTATGGCGCAGTCATATTCCGAAAAGTCAGGAAAGTCGGTTAACGAGATCCTGGAAATTATGGACCGTGAAACTTGGCTGACTGCCAACCAGGCGGTTGAGATGGGATTTGCCGATGAGATATTAGGGGCTGACATACAGATAACGAATTCTTATTCCGGACTCAGATTGACGGAAGAGATAAAGCAGAGAGTCCTGCAGGAAAAAGCGGAAACAGATGAAAATGAAAAACTGAAGAATGAATTGATATGCGATCTGGACATGTATGGTGTCTGAATTGCTTTTTGGAAGGAGAGAATTATGAATAAAGAATTATTAGAACTACTGGATTCCATTAACACACAGAAAAACAAAGTGAGAAGCCTTACAAGTGAAGGGAAACTTGATGAGGCAATGGAGGCCAAGGAAGACTTAAAGAAGCTCCAGAATAAATTTGACCTGCTGAAAGATCTTGATGATGAAAAATACGGGGGAATGCAGCAGAAGGCAGCGACGGGGACTGCAAAGCCAGTGAAAACAGTAGATTCCATAAAGGATTTTGCAGATGCCGCCAGGAATGGATTTATGGTAACCAATAATATGAATGAAGGAACCCCTGCCGATGGTGGATATACAGTTCCGGAAGACATCCAGACAAAAGTGAATGAAAGGAGGGAAGCGAGGGCATCCCTGATTAATTTAGTTGATGTTGAGTCAGTCACAACAAACAAGGGTTCCAGAACATTTAAGAAGCGCTCCCAGCAGACAGGATTCATCAAAGTAGGGGAAGGCGGTAAGATTGGGAAGAAAGATACCCCGCAGTTCGAAAGACTGGATTACGAGATTGCGAAATATGCAGGGTATTTTCCGGTCACGAATGAATTGCTTGACGATTCTGACGCCGCGATTACCTCTGTGTTGATTGCATGGATAGGAGATGAGTCCAGGGTAACAAGGAACAATATTATTCGGACAATAATCAATACAAAGGCAAAGACAGAATTGACTGGACTGGATGACATTAAAAAAGCATTGAATGTAACGCTCGGCGCGGCGTTCAAGTCTACATCGAAAATCGTAACGAACGACGATGGGCTGCAGTATCTGGATACATTGAAAGATTCGGAAGGAAAATACCTCCTTCAGCCGAACCCGGCAGATCCGATGCAGATGAGGCTATGCGCCGGCGCAACGATCGTACCGGTTGAAGTAATTACGAACAATGATTTCCCGTCAGATACGGCTACAGCGGGGAAACGAAAAATTCCATTCGTCATCGGAGATCTGAAGGAAGGGATTAAATTCTTCGACAGAAAACTTTTGACCATCGTGGCATCTAACCTGGCACAGGCCGGTGAACTTAATGCATTTGAGGAGGACCTGACATTGTTCCGTGCCATTGAACGCGAAGACTGCAAGGTAAAAGATGATGCTGCATTCGTGAACGGAGTTGTTACGATCGATGACGCAGCGGTAGTGGGGGAATAGACAGCTATAGCCGTCATGACAGCAGTTATACCGCCAGTGAACTTGAAAACATGACCATATCACAGATCAGGGCACTGGCGGAAGAACTTGGCTATAGCATAAAAAAGACTGTCAAAAAGGAGATTATAGAAGAATTTCTGGATCAGCAGGGAGGAACCACATGATAAACCTCATAAAAAAACGATGCGGAATTTCCGAAAATGTAAAAATTTATGATAACGATATTGAAATGTATATTAAAGACTGCATACAGGATATGATTTCTTCCGGTGTTTCAAAAACTATTGCAGAATCGGAAGAGGATGCCGCTGTATTGACGGCGATTACGCTCTATGTCAGCGCGTACCTGGGAATTGACAGAACTGATACAGAGAAATATCTGGACCTGTACCGGAAGAAAGTATTCCGGTTAACATTGGAGGGGGATAAAATTGTGGAACAATAGCATATCTCTTCCCAGAAGCAGGGACGGGGCACAAGACAATGACGGATTTACCGCACTGGAAAGTCTGTATGAGAGAGGAATTCCGGCAAACTTTACAGATGTGACAAGGGACGATGAAATATTAGCATCTCAGAAGGGATACGCCGTGAATCAAAATGTGGAGATCATGGCCTGTAATTACGCGGGAGAAGACCATTTGATCGATGAATCAACGGGTGATATTCTGGAGGTAAAACGGACTTTCAGGAAGGATAAATCTATGAAGATTATTCTCTCCTGTGAAAGGAGGCAGAATGGCACAGTTTGAAATAGAAGGGTTTGACAGTCTTATGAAAGAGCTTGAAACCTTGGATATTGAAAGAAT
This sequence comes from Eubacterium sp. BIOML-A2, assembly GCF_009680135.1. Taxonomy (NCBI): domain Bacteria; kingdom Bacillati; phylum Bacillota; class Clostridia; order Eubacteriales; family Eubacteriaceae; genus Eubacterium; species Eubacterium sp. BIOML-A2. Next base: position 79,676 of record NZ_WKZK01000013.1, on the reverse strand, counting down.
TGCCCCTATGATGCTGAAAGAAGCCGGCCCCATCCTGGAGGAGGCGGTAAAAGCAAAAATACGTCCACACCAGGAAACCGGGGATATGTATAGATCCATCAAAAGCACTGGTGCGTCAAGAAGCAAGGATGGATATTACCTGTGTGTAAGGTCTACCGGGAAATCCACGGGCAGAACGCACAAGATAAAAGGGAAGCGAAAGGTGCCAGTCAGGAATATGGATAAACTGGCATGGTTGGAATTTGGCACATCAAGAGAGCCTGCGCGTCCGGTGCTGACTTCAGCAGTACGTGAGGCAGAAAGTGCAGTAATCAGTAAGATGCAAGAAGTGTTCGATAGGGAGGCAGGAGTATGACGCCATTTCAGAAGATCATAGAAGCGATCAAGGTTTTTGGCTATCCTTATGCACCAGACATTTATAAGGGGAAGGAAGACAGGTATTTTACTTATAATTATGTGGATGAAAGAGTAGCAATTTACTCTGATAATGAGCCGGATGAAGAAACAGTGAGTGTACAAATCCATTTCTTCCTTCCGGCATCAGAAAATTTCATAGCGGAAAAAAGCAGGATACGAAGGGCACTGTTCAAGCATGGGTTCACGTATCCGGAAGTAACAGTATTAACAGAAGACGACACGAAAATACGGCACATTATATTTGAGTGTGAAACGGAAACAGAAAGATTGGAGGACGAATAAATGGCATTTGTAGGATTGGCAAAACCGACAGTAGCAAAATTAACGGAGCGTTCAGGGAGTGCAACATATTCGGAAGGGTTCACATGTGGGAAAGCGATTGAAGTAACAATCAGCCCGCAGTATGCAGAGGGTTCGCTGTATGGGGATAATGGGAAAGCAGAATATGACAAGGAATTCAAATATGCGGACATCACGCTAAACACAACCACACTGCCCATACAGGCACATAGTACGATGTTTGGGCATACGGTAGCGGATAACCCGAACGAAGGGATTACGGACAAAACAACGGATGAGTCCAACTATGTTGGGTTTGGGATATATGTATCTGAGAAAGTGGATGGCGTAAAGAAATATGTCGCCATGTGGATCCATAAGTCTAAATTTACGGAAGGCGAGGAAGGCTACAAAACCAAGGGCGACAGCATTGAGTATCAGACGCCAAGCATCACGGGGCAGGCAATGGGAAATGCAAAAAATGAATGGCGTGAAAGAAAAATCTTTGATACTGAGGAAGATGCTCAGAAATGGCTTGATGAAAAGGCTGGCATGACTGAACCGCCTGCACCGGCACAGCAGGGAGCAGAGGAGGCATAATATTATGTTCGATGAACTGAATTATATTGAGTTGTCAGGAAAAAGGTATCCTATCAAGTGTGACCTCCTGGTACTCGAAAAGATACAGGATGCATATGGGAGCATAGGGAAGTTCGAAGAGGGGCTTATCACATGGGAGCCTGAGGTGGATGATGAGGGCAACACGCAAAAGGATGCTGACGGTAAGCCGATCCTTCATGGGAAGTTTCCAAGCGTGAAGGCTGTGAATGATGCGCTTGTATGGATGGCATCTGAAGGGGAAGCTATTGCAGCCGATCAGGAGAAAAGAAAGCCGAGGGCGATTATCCGGGCTGAAATTGTACGAGAAGTAGATGTCCCATTGATTGATCTGGCAAATAAGTTACATGACGAGTTTTACAGGTGCTTCAATTTAAAAAACGCAGTAGCCACGCAGAATCAGACATAGGCGGATCCCTAGATATCGAAGAGCAGGCGCTGGATTTTGCGTGGTATGTATTCATCGGGATGCAGGCAGGGTATTCGGAACAAGAGGTGTCTCGGATGTACCTCGGAAAATGGGAAGAGATATTCTACCATTTCAAATGGCTGCACAATATGCGGGTAGGAAAAGGCCTATTTCGTGAGCAAACAAAGACTTCCCTGCTGGACTTGTAGGACTGCATAGTGTATAATACAGGTAAAGGAGGGATGCATTGTGAGTAGCCGTACAAAGTTAATATTGAAGCTTGTATTCTGGGTGTTGGTTTTAGTGTCTATCATAATGATCCCAGAAATTGCAATCATCGTAGCGATTGTAATGATAGTGTGGGCGGTATATAAGAAGGCCAGGCATATCCCAATTATCACAATTAAAAGAAGAAAATAAAAAACCACTTACTCTTAGGTAGGTGGTTTTTTGTTGCATAAAAAGAAGGTGAAAAGATATGGCAGCAAAAAAGATAGGGGCAATCATAGCACTGGACGGAGAAAAGGAATTTAAGCAGAACGTCACATCATGCAATAAATCACTCTCTTCCCTAAAGTCGGAAATGGGGCTTGTCAAGGCACAGTGTGAAGGCCAGGAAAACTCTCTGCAATCCCTAAGTAAGAAGCATGAAGTCCTGATAAAAGTTTTGGAAGAGCAGAAGAATAAGGAAGAAGCGGTCCGGGCAGGACTTGACCATGCTAAACAGAGCTATGAAAAAGTAGGCGTCGGCCTGGATGTGCTTACGAAGGAACAGCAGGAACATGCGCAAAGGACAGAAGAGCTGAAAGAGGCTTATGCCGGTGCGACTAAGAAGCTGGATGAAATGAAGAAATCTGGCGAGGCTTCAAAGGGCGAAATTAAGCAGCAGGAAGCTACGGTAAAATCCCTGTCAGATGAACTTAAGAAGGAAGAAGCAGCCCTTAAGGATGTTAGTGATGCCATATCAAAAGGGGAACAGAATTACCAGTCTGCAGGAAACCGCGTGAAGGACTGGGAGGCAAAACTAAATACTGCAGAAGCGCAGGTTATAAGGGCAACGACTGCAGTGAACAAAAATGCTGCGTATAAGAGGGAAGCAGAGCAGTCTACGGATAAATGCGCAACTTCCATTGATGCGTTCGGCAAAGAAATAAAAAAAGCCGAAGAAATAACGATTGATTTTGGGACTATCGTTAAGACAAACCTTGGCAATACTGTGGTAAATCTTGTAAAGGATGCTGTAAGTGGAGCGGCAGCTTCCATAAAGGACTTGGAAAATGCTCAGCATCAATTCCAAGCCAGCACGGGCGCGACAACAGCGGAGATGCAGCGGTATAAAACTGTCATGAATGACATCCATAGCAATAATTTCGGGGATGACATCAATGATGTTGCAAGGTCTATGGCGTTGGTAAAACAATATACGGGTGAGCTTGATCCAGGAAAGCTACAGGAAATGACAGAGAATGGAATTGCCATGAGGGATGTCTTCGACATGGACTTAAGCGAGACTATCCGGGGTGTCGATGCTTTGGTGGAGAACATGGGGCTGACATCAGAGGAAGCCTTTGACCTGATGGCTAAGGGAGCGCAGAATGGGCTGAACAAATCCGGTGAGCTTGCTGACAACATTACGGAATACAGCCAATTATGGAGCCAGGCAGGATTTTCAGCAAAGGAAATGTTTGCTATTGTGGATAACGGCTTGCAGTCAGGTGCTCATAACCTAGACAAGGTTAACGATTTCGTAAAGGAATTCAGTATATCCCTAGCGGATGGAAGGATTGAAGAAAATATTGATTCTTTTTCCGAAGGGACAAAAACTCTTTTCTATCAATTTAAAACAGGGAAGGCGACAGCGAAAGATGTATTTTATTCTGTCATTAATGATTTAGATAAGACGGAGAATAAGCAGCAGGCACTGACCATTGCGAGCACGACATGGAGTGCCTTGGGTGAAGATAATGCAATGAAAGTGATCACTTCATTGAATAAGACGAATCATGCTTATGATGACGTAAAAGGAACAATGGAAGAGATCAATAATGTGAAATATGATACATTGGAAGCACGATTCCAGCAGCTGGGGAAGAAGTTTCAGACCGAAGTGGCAACACCTATTGTTGAGGAGGCGCTGCCATTGATGGAAGAGGGACTAGATCTCGTAATAGACAATATGGATACGCTTCTCCCACTCTTAGGCGGTGTAGGAGCTGGAGTGGCCGCATTTAAGACAGCAACCACAGCCGTAGGTTTATACGAGGCGGCTACAAAGACTGCGACAGCTGCACAGGGAATATATACTGCCACCACGGAAGGGGCATCTGTAGCCCAGGCAATTTTTAATGCGGTTTGCGAAGCAAATCCAATAATCCTAGTGGCGACAGCGGTTGTTGCCGCAGGGACAGCCTTAGCAATATATGCTAAAACCGCAGGCGAAGCAACAGATGAAGTAAAAAGACTATCCGAACAGAACCAAAGGCTTTGCGATTCCGCAAATGCGGTATCAGATTCGGCGGAAGAGCTTGTTACATCTTACGCGGACAGCACAGCCGAGATGAAAGCACAGGGCGAGTATGCCGGCCGGCTTGCAGAAAAGATTGAGGACTTGTCCGGGAAAACAAACCTGAACAGCGCGGAGACGGAAGTGCTGAGGGGATATATCGCAGAGCTGAACCAGTTAATGCCGGAGCTGAACCTATCCTATGATGAGCAGGCAGGCAAACTGAATATGACTAGCGAGGCCCTTGAAGAATACCTGGAGAAAAAGCAGGAAGAAATTGAAATGCAGGCGGCCCAGGAATACGCCATAGAGCTCTTAAAGAAACGTTCCGAGCTTGAGATCGAAGCCATTAAGCTCGAAGACGAGAAAGCTGAGATCAGAGGGGAGAATAATGAAAAAGAAATCTCCTCAATGACGGAGATTAGTTCCCTTATGAATGGGCTGACAACAGGTAATATGGATTATTACCGAAGTTTCAAAGAATTGTCAGAGGCACAAGATGAAAACAGCGAAGCCGTAGATAACAATAAGCAGAAACAGCAGGATATCCAGGCTGAATTGGAAGCAACTCAAGCTTACCTGGAAGAACATGGGATAAAATTAGACCTGATAACAGGGAAGACGGATGAGAATACGGCTGCAGCGGATCGGAATAGCCAGATGATGTCAGCGGCAGCGGACGCAAACAGCATAGCAGCCCAGACGATAACTGAGACTTATACCGGGATGCAGGAAAAGGTTTCAGAAGTCCTTGAGAGCCAGATGAATATGTTTGATGAGTTCAATGCAGGGACAGAAATATCCAGTGAACAACTCCTGGCCAACATGCAGGGGCAGATTGAGGGTGTAACGAACTGGGCTGATAATATGGCTATGCTTGCAGACAGAGGCGTGAACCAAGGGATTCTGGAAAAGCTGGCAGAGATGGGGCCTCAAGGGTCAACTTATGTGCAGGCATTTGCTGATATGACGGATGAGCAGCTGCAGCAGGCGAACGACATGTGGTCTCAGTCGCTTGATATGAAAGAAGGCGTAAACGCCAGTGTGCAAGGAATGATTGAGGAGTATACTGTTGCGCTGAATGGAGGACAAGAACAGGTAAACGCGGCTATGACTCAGCTGGGCGCAGATTCGGTTCAGGGGCTGGTGCAGGGAATAGGGCAGAACCTTGAGCAGACAAAAACAGCTGGAAAGTCTGTAGGTGATACGCTGACTACGGGTGCAAAAGATTCGCTGGAAAGCCATTCTCCATCACAGGTATTTGTCAGAATAGGACAAGATGTGGTTTCAGGGCTCACTGGCGGGATCAGCGGCTCGCAAAGCCAAGTAATGGCAGCTATGCAGGCAATGACGCAGCAAACCGTTACAACGGCACAGGCTGTATTGAATTCAGCGAACTTTTCACAAGTCGGAAGACAGGTTCCGTCCGGGATTCAGGAAGGTGTTAATTACGGAAAACCGGGAGTATTGAATAGCGTTAACATGCTTGGAACTGAAGCAAACTCAACTGCACGATACAAGCTGGATGCTAATAATTTCAGCCCGGTCGGCAGGCAGGTTACCACAGGATTGTCATCAGGCATAAGATCAGGCGATATCGACGTACGGAGAGAAGTAGACAACATTTCTAGAACTGCGCAGGACACGGGCCTTGATAGATGGACGCTGTACAATGAAGGCTGGAATGTATCGATGGGGCTGTCAGATGGTATATCTGCTGGTGAATCATATGTGATTAATGCAGTAGCCCAGATGTGCGCGAATGCAGTATCGGAGGCCCGGTCTAGGCTGGATGTCCGTTCCCCCTCCAAGGTATTTGAGGAAATTGGGAGCTATACAGCCGAAGGCTTTGGTATTGGATATGAGAAAAAGATGGGGCAGGTAAATGAAACAATACGCAGGAGCATGGAGATTCCTGAGGCTGGAAAGACGCATTTCAGTGGTTGGACAGGAAGCGATTCAGACATTATCGGGTTGTTGCAGGAATATCTTCCATATCTGCAGGATTTTGTGAATAAACAGACTTACATGTATCCAAGCAGGAGGGCTTTTAGAGAGGAAGTCATGGAAACCGCAAACTCGGGCATGATGCGGGCATTGAACAGAGAGAAGGTGAGATGATATGGAACTGAGCGCAACGCTTAACGGCAGGCATCTTCTGCGCGACTGGGGGCTGCACATTGAAAACAATGATATAATAAGCCCGCCGGAAGTCAATGATACATTTATTTCTGTTCATGGCGGAAAAGATTTAGATTTAACGGAAATGAACGGTCCCGTAAGCTATAAGAACAGGGAGATTAATTTGGAGCTTGGGGGATTGAAGCAAAAGCGCGAATGGAGAAGTTTTTTTACAAGATTTCTGAATACATACCACGGAAAACAGGTTCAAATTATATTTGATGATGATGCAGGATTCTTCTATAAGGGGCGTGCATATATACCAGATGATGCTGAAAAAGTAGCCAGGATAGGTACATTTAAGATGGAGATACACACTGAGCCTTATAAATATGAGATTCTGGGATCACAAGAGCCTTGGATATTTGACATATTCAATTTTCAGACCGGGGTAATAAGGTATATAGGTGAGAAAGTTATAACTTCCACTGACAACAGCATCAGGATACCAAAAGGGGATATGCTAACTGTACCTGTTTTTATAGTATCTCAGTCAGCAGGTCTAAAAGTGGTGTACCGAGGAAAAGAATATGCCCTTGGCACAGGTAGGAACAGGTTCCCTCAAATCAAAATCGGCGGAACAGATGAAATCCTATTGGTCTTTAAGGGAACAGGTATAGTGATAATTGAATACCGAGGAGGCAGTTTATAATGTATGAGGTGTACCTTGATGGGAGAATATTAGATTACCCGGGAGATGAAGAATGCGTCATATTGGAGCCGAAACTAGATCTTGCATTAAATGATGCAGGATCTTTTGAGTTTCTGCTTCCTCCATCAAACCCTGAATATGGAAGTATCCTGAACAAGAAGAGCATGGTACAGGTACTAAAGGACGGCGAAGAGATCTTTAACGGCGAGGTGATTGAATGTGAAAAGGATGCTGATAGTCTGGAAGAATGCTTTGTTGTTGGAGAACTTGCTTTCCTCTCCAGTTCAATTCAGCCGCAGGCAGTGTACCATGATTTGTCACCACGCCAGATGCTGGATACTTGGTTAAATATCCACAATACCCAAGTGGAAGAACGGAAAAAGTTTTATACGGGGATTGTGACAATACATGACAGCAATGACAGCATATACAGGTTCACAGACCGTGAAAGTACATTGGATGCCATAAGGGAGAAGCTGGTTAAAAAATTGGGCGGATATTTGCGAATAAGGAAGTCAGAAGGAAAGCGTTACCTTGACTGGATTTCACTGGAAGAATATGGGAAATACAGCAGTCAACCGATAGAATTTGGGGAAAACCTGCTTGATTATGCCGAGAACCTTTCAGCTGCAGATGTCGCCACAGCTATAATACCCTTGGGAGCAAGGCTTGATGAGAGCCCAATTGAAGGGCTTGAAGGTTATACTGATATTACCTCCGTAAACAATGGAAAGGATTATCTATACATTCCTGGAGCAGTAGAGCGTTTCGGGTGGAATAGGAAAGTTGTGAAATGGAAAGACGTGACACTTCCTGAAAATTTAAAGGAAAAGGGAGAAGTATGGCTAAGGGATAACCAGTATGAAGCTATGGTGTTAGATATTCGGGCACTAGACTTGTCAATGCTAGATCCGGAAGAATATGAAGATTTTAGACTGGGAGACAGGATCCATGCTTATGCAGAACCATATGGGATGGATCGTGTTTTTCCTGTCCAGTCAATGAGAATTTTTCTGCATGAGCCTTCGAAGAATAAGCTGCAGCTTGGAAATAAGCAGATAAAAACGTATACCAAGCATGAAGCGGATACACAAAAGCAGATCAATGCAGAGGAAGAAGAAAACCGACGTATTACAACAGACTGGATGAAGTCAGCTGTGGATAACCTGACGCAGATGATGACAGGAAGTGAAGGCGGTTATAAAATCGAAGAATATGATGATGAGAAACACTGGCTCCGTACCTTAATCATGGATGCACCAGATAAAGAACATGCCCAAAATGTGCTCCAGTTCAACAAGTATGGCATTGGAGGATCGCATAACGGTTTTAACGGTCCGTATACAGTAGGCATGACATTAGACGGAACTATTATAGGGGAACGTATAAAAGCCGGATCTGTACAGGCGGAGGCTTTGTCGGTGGAATATAAGGCGGGAGTTACCGCTGAAATTACTGCTAAATTTAAAGTCGCAGAAAACCTCATTTCTGCAGAAGTCAAGCGGGCTACTGGACAAGAAGTTGAGCTTGCGGCATCCATAAAGGTTACATCCGATTTAGTGCAGACCAAGGTATCTAAGGGAGAGTTCGGAACATACATGCAGCAGTATTACAACTTCTTCCTGTATGGATTTAATGGTAATAGTAAATACGTCCAGATCAATCCCGGGGAAATAGCCATATATGACAATGGAGTTACTGACAGCAAGAAAAGATCGGCATTCGACCAAAACGGGAATCATTTCTGGCGAGACGGATACTATGTCGGGAAAATAGGGACAAACCAGTGGAAACAAAATCCTGCTCACAAGGGCCTGGTCTTTGATCTTGATTACCAAGGAAAGTATATGGCATTTGCCTATTTGGAAACTCCAAATGATAGTGAATATACAACCATGTGGACGTTCTCACGGGCGAATAGTATTTTTTCCAGGCAGGGACTCCATGCCGGATGCGACATAGACATGCATAACTGGACACTCAGAAATGTGAAAGTAGAAAGCCTTCAGGCCGGCGGGTACTTAGGCTGGTCAGGGGAGATCCCAATTATAACCGAAATACATGACAATGGCGATGGTGGTATCGGCTGGAGCTACAGCAGAATAACAGTGAGCAATGGAATCATTACATCTGCACCAAGATAGGAGAATACATGGAGCTAAAAATAATAGAGGGTGAAAAACCTAAAATAGCACAGGACGCAGAGGTGACCACTGTAGATATGAAAGGAGCGTTGTATGCAGAAAGAGAATCAGGAACAGAAGAAGCCAAAACCAGTGACAGTAAGAATTGATGAATTTAAAACAAATCTGAATAGGGTAGTGGCTGAATCTCAGCTGCCGCCTTTTTTGTTGGAAATGCTCCTCGGAGAGTATCTGGCCGGTGTGAGCCAAGTGGCGAAACAGGAGTATGCTCAAGACCGGGCAGAATGGGAAAAGGCAGGTGAATTAGATGGCGGATATAAGCAAGGAGATTAAGAATTTTCAAGAGGCCGTATATGGCGAAGAGGTGCGTGGAAGCATGGTCTCCTTAGCAAATAAAGTAAATACCGAATCCACGAATGCCGCAACATCGGCGGCAGAGTCTGCAGCGCAGGCAAAAGCGGCTAAAGCCGTGGCCGATACAGCTGCTCAAAATGCGAATGCGAAGGCAGCTCTTGCTGATTCTGCGGCCAAAACAGCTTCGGAGGTAGCCGGTACTGTCCAATCTAAATTGGATAATGGGGACTTTATAGGGCCGCGTGGTCCACAGGGAATACAGGGGATTAAAGGAGATACCGGTCCACAGGGGGAAAAGGGAGATACTGGGGCGCAAGGACCTCAGGGGCCGGTTGGCCCGCAAGGAAACGAAGGGGCAGCTGTTATTACAAGTCTCAACCCTGGATGCTTCGCAATGTCCGTTAACTCAGAAGGGCATTTGCTGTTAGTTCACAATGACAATGAACCGGCGCCGCCATTTTCAATACAGGATGGACGGCTGGTTTACACTTTATCATAAGGAGGAAATGATTATGGCACAAACATTAGATTTAGGCAGTGTTATAGGCCCGCAGGGCCCGAAGGGAGAAACAGGCGCAACAGGGGCAATGGGGCCACAAGGTCCAAAAGGCGATACGGGAGCAACGGGGCCACAGGGACCCGCTGGCGCAAAGGGCGCTACTGGTGCCACTGGACCACAGGGAGCTGCGGGAGCTAAGGGAGCTGACGGGGCAACCTGGCTTTTTGGAACAACGGCTCCAACTACGCAGGGGAAGACGGGCGACTTTTTTTAAACACTGCGAACTTCGATGTTTACAGTAAATCCACGGGAAGCTGGGCTAAAACAGGAAATATAAAAGGAGCCACAGGGGCGCAGGGCATAAAAGGTGATACCGGTGCTACAGGACCTCAGGGGCCGCAGGGATTGAAAGGTGATACGGGGGCAACCGGAGCAAAAGGTGCTACTGGCGCACAAGGCCCTAAAGGTGACACGGGAGCGCAGGGACCAAAAGGGGATACTGGTGCTGTTCCGACGTTTTCTATTAATGCAAGCGGGCATCTGATAGCCACATATGAATAGGAGGTATTGAAATGGCAACATCAACGGTTGATTTAGGTAGCGTCAAGGGTCCGAAGGGGGATACTGGTGCACAGGGGCCCAAGGGGGATACCGGTCCGCAGGGACCAGAAGGGGCAAAAGGAGCAACTGGGGCCCAAGGTCCAAAAGGCGATACAGGAGCAACGGGGCCGCAGGGGCCCGCTGGAAATATCAATACTTCCATAGCTACATTTACACAGGCGTCCACCCGGGCTAACATAGAAAGCGGGGATACAGGCTCCACGATATTCGGAAAGATCAAAAAGTGGTTTGCGGACTTGGGGACGGCTGCATTCTGTGCAGTCGTTAATAATGCAACAACCACGGCAGCAAATACCGTCCTGGATGGAAGGATGGGGAAGACACTGCAGTCCGGAATTGATGAACTAAATAGCAATTTGAACGCTGCGATTTTTGATCTGACGGTATCCACATACTATCCAACTACTAATGTAATCGTAAGCGGCCGGACAGTACAGTTGCATTGTAGTGGCCTGATTGTAAAAGATGTGCCTGCAAATGCAGAATTGGCGGTAGGCACTCTGCCAGAAGCATACCGGCCGCCGTACAAAGTCATTAAATATGTACTCGGCGCTGGCACCGCAGATCGGTTATTCCGGGTATCCATCGATGTAGACGGCAAAGTGACATACGCAGCCACAACAGCAGCCGCAACGGGGGTCGGCGTAAATATTAATGAGACTTTCGTGGCCCGATCAAAATAATTATTTTATATAAAAGCAAAATTGATGTTGATCCCAGTCGTGATGGGAATTGCTTGTGACGGAACAACCGTAAAAGCACCATCAGTTGTAATATCAAGACGGATTATATTGCCCCCTCCACATAGAATTTCCTGAGAGATTTTATATGTAGGCCTCATATTTTCTGGGAGAGTACCGACACTATAGCTTGTGCCCGCATTCATTGCTGCATTCGGTACTGTGCTACACCTTAGATATTTAACTCCAGCTTTTACAGCCGCATTAACATTAAGGTAGTTTTTATTCAGGATTGTAGTACTTCCGTTCAAATTGCTATTTAGTTGAACAATTAAATATGGAACTTTTTAACCAGGACTTGCAAATGCAGTCCTATTTTATTGCCCGTCCGGAGGCGTATCCGGCAGAAAGGAATAAAGAATGGAAAAAATTATTTTGACAGACAACACCGAGATTGAGATTAAGGCAGGAGCCAGCCTGGGAGCTATTACGGCAACCGCAACAGATTTTACGGCGTTGGGGGTTATTGCAACAGCGTTGACAGCTCCGGGAAACATGGATAGCGTCAAGTTTAAGACAGGCGATACAATTACTGGAGAGTATGCCGATATGAAGCTGGAGAGTCCGTTGTTCCGGACTGTGGACATCGTGGGAGACAGAGTGGAGGCCACGTTTGCGATCCGCGAAAAGACAGAGGTGGAACTGGCAATTGAAGAACTGCGGGCCGGGCAAGAAGTACAGGACGGGGCCATAACCGATTTAGGGGATGTGGTGAGCACGATTGTAGAAGGAGGTATACAGTAATGGTTAAATTTTATTTGACTCGAATTGAAAAAGGATTAATCACAGTAGAAGAGGTACCGACGCTCTGGAGAGCTGCGGTAGAGGCAGGAATGAAAACAGAACAGTAGGGGAGTGGGCTTGATGGAACCAGAGATTGCAGTAGCCATCTGCTCACTGATCGGGACGCTGGTCGGCAGCCTGGCCGGTATTATGACGGCGAACAAGCTGTCTACATACCGGATTGAGCAGTTGGAAGAAAAAGTTAAAAAACACAATAACCTAGTGGAACGTATGATAATCGTTGAGCAGTCTACAAAGTCGGCACACCACCGGCTGGACGAGCTTTATGCGGAAAGAGAGGAATAATCATGAAAAACAGAGAGTATTGGATTGGGTGGGCGAAGAAAGCGGGAATCAGAGCATTAAAAACAGCTGCACAGACGGCGGTGGCGCTGCTTCCTGCGGCTGCAACTATCGCGCAGGTGGATTGGTTGACAGTAATCGGGACAGCAGCACTGGCCGGTGTAGCGTCGGTACTGACTTCTCTGGCCGGCCTGCCGGAACTCAATAACACAGATTCAGGGGATGCAGAATAAGCGTCCTCTTTTTAACAGAAGGAGATCGAATATGAATAGATTAATTATTGACGTAAGTGAGCATCAGGGGAACATTAACTGGGATCAGGTAAAGAGCACGGGAGTGGAGGGCGTAATCATCCGCTGCGGGTATGGTGACAATATCGCCAGCCAGGACGACAAGCAATGGAAACGGAACGCAGATGAGTGTACCCGCTTGGGGATCCCATTCGGGACATATATCTATAGCTATGCAACCAGCATGGCCCAGGCAGAGTCCGAGGCCCAGCATGTATTACGTTGCGTAAAAGGCTACAAGCTGTCTTACCCGATCTACCTGGATCTGGAGCACGCCGGGACAGAGGCCGGAGCTGTGGAACGTGCAAAGAGGTTCGGTGACATTATAGAGGCTGCCGGCTACTGGTGCGGAATCTATGCAAATTTAAGCTGGTGGAATAATTACCTGCCGGGGTTGGATCGATTTACGAAATGGATCGCGCAGTACAACAGCCAGTGCGATTATAACGGTAAAAATAAGGACATGTGGCAGTACAGTAGCACTGGCCGGGTGGCCGGGATCGGCGGCAATGTAGATATGAACGAATGCTATAGGGACCTTCCGGCAGAGATCAAAGGCGGATCCGGCAAGCCCAGCACTCCAAAGCCAACGCCTGCCCCAGCTCCAGCCCCACAGCCGGCCAAAACCCATACCGTCAAGAGTGGCGAGACGCTGTCAGAGATCGCGAACAGATACGGGACAACCTACCAGCATTTAGCCGCCATTAACGGGATCAGCAACCCTAACCTGATCTACGCGGGCCAGGTACTCAAGATCGACGGGACGGCGGCAGCTACCAAGACATATACGGTCAAGGGCGGAGATACGCTCTCCGGCATTGCAGCCAAATACAATACTACTTATCAGAAGTTGGCCCAGATCAACGGGATCAGCAACCCTAACCTGGTCCATCCGGGACAGGTGATCAAATTAGGATAGCATAATAATAGCCCGGGTCCATCAGGATTCCGGGCTGTTCTTTTATGTATCAAAGCATAACGAAATATTGTAATAAGTAATGTCCGTTTATATCTGTTTCATCTCTATCTAAATTTCTCTTACCGAATTGCTTAAAATTATTACTTTCATAAAAGGTTGTTAACTTAGGACAATCTTCACATTCAAGGTATACAAATCGCCCTCCTATATCATGTTGCGCACTTTTTATTTTTTCTATAGCAAGTTGCAATAAATCCGAACCAGAAATAAGTGAATCATTTCCATCTGCATAATTTTTCCCTAATTGTCCAATCAGGGGAGCGGATACAGTGTATTCATTTTTCTTTTCATCAAAAATCCCATGCTCTCTTAACTTTCTGGCTTCTTTACTGTTTACTGCACTTCTTTGGATTGTTATGACCTTGGGGGATATAGTGTAATACCCTACCAGCTCCTTTTCGCTACTATCTTCTGTTGTCCAATAAATTAGATGCGTTTTAGAAAAACCTCTCTTTGAAAACTCTATGGCTTTTGTTTTTAGAAAATGTTCAACGTCTAAATTAAGTGGGCACGAAAAAGAGGAGAGGATACGTTTAGCTTCATCCTCTCCTAATTGATCTACTATGTCGCTTAAATTAAATTCTACAAAATGTGTTGCTGGAGTAATATCTGATAAGTTCACTATTTTCCAAAAAACTCCTTAATTTTATCGCCTGTAATTTCTTTGCATTTTCGTGAAAGCTGTGCAGGTTTATATTTAGTGTTTTCCGCCTCACTTAAAGCGTTTACAAATGTACGGGCGAGTCGTTTGTCTTTGATATTGACATCTTTTAATATGCTTTTTGTAGCCATACTCGTCACCTCCTAAATACTTTATGACACAACTTTTGCAATTCCTCACCACAATTATTACATAAAAAGATATACTCTAATATACTTTAATGTATCTTATAGTTTTCTTTCATGTACCTTTATTATATCCATTTTTTTGGATAAATCAATAGTTTTGATGAAATGTTAACAAATAATTTTCAAATTTTTATACGAAAATATGTTCTGTTTATACAAAGAAAATACAAAGTACTATAAATGTGCAACAGTTCATTGCATATTGCAACTAAATCTAGATTCAGATTATGTCTATATACATAGCGTTTGTAAGAATTAAAATTGAGAGTCCATTTAGTGAGAAACAAATAACGTATTGCCCGGAACCATCAGGCCCCGGGCAAGAATGTAGTGGGAAAGGAACTAATTTTGAGGAGTAGTTCCAATCTCATAATCATTCTAACATATCGACGATTAATCAGCAACAAAATGTGTCTTTTGTCCACTAATACCCTTGTTTTCTAGCCAATTTTCCAATTTGACTAAAAAAAATTTCACAAAGTGCTTCAACGCCTTTAAATATAAGGAGTTGAAGACACCTATTCTGACTAAAACTTGACTAAAACTTTTCGGAATTTCTGGGTATATTTAAGGAATTTTGAGGATTTCTCGAAAACATGTTCGATTCAAAAAAACCGCTAAAAAAAGCCGCAACCCCTTGAAAACCCCGGGTTTGCGGCCTTTTTTACGAAAGCTGGAAATCGGACTTGAACCGACGACCCCTTCATTACGAGTGAAGTGCTCTACCTACTGAGCTATTCCAGCCTGTGGCTCGTCAGACGAACCTTGATTATTATATCTCTTTTTTCTATGAATTTCAACTGTTTTTTTTAAAACGTCTATTATTTTAAAATCATTTGACAAATTTTTCTTTTATGCTAATATAGTTCATTGAAGAACAGTTCTTGAGTGAACTATGTTTTGCGTGAGCGGGTCAGTTAAACTAATCAATCAGGAGGCAGAATGATGATTTCTACAAGTGAATTTTTATCTATTACGAATCAATTCAATAAGCTGTACAGCGGAAGCATTAATGCGGTTGCGGCCGGGTACGGCATGAGTAAAGTGGAAGTGGATGTACTTTTATTTCTTCATAATAATCCTCAGTACGATACAGCCAGAGATATCGTGGAGTACCGCCATATAGCCAAATCTTATGTATCTAAGGCAGTTGAACTGCTGGTAAAGAGAGGGGCGCTTTCAATCAGGGAAGACGATAAAGACAGAAGAATCAGCCATCTGCAGGTTACAAAAGAAGCAGCCGGGCCGCTTGAAAAAGCGCTGGAGGCACAGGCCGCGGTTATGGAGCGGGTTTTCAGGGGGATTACGAGTGAAGAAAAACAGATGTTTGCTAAAATTCTCTATCGTATATCAGGTAATCTGGACACAATGAAACGAGGTGAGGAATGATGATAGTGAAGATACTTGTCTGTCTGGCCGCTGGAATGGGGGCCGGGATCGGAACGGGACTGGCGGGACTTTCTGCGGCGGCAGTGATCTCCCCCATGCTGATTACTTTTCTGGGATTTGATGCATATGAAGCGGTGGGAATATCACTGGCATCTGATGTGCTTGCATCGGCAGTCTCTGCTTATACATATGGAAAACATAAAAACTTGGATATCAAAAACGGGATCGTGATGCTCCTTACCGTCCTGGTATTCACCCTGTTCGGCAGTTATATCGCTTCTTTGGTTCCGAATACGACAATGGGAAGCTTTTCTGTCTTTATGACACTGCTTCTGGGTATTAAGTTTATCGTAAAACCGGTGATGACGACAAAAGAAAAGCAGGCGGAAAAAAGCGTCAGGACAAAAATTATCCAATCAATTCTGTGCGGAATCGTGATCGGATTTATCTGCGGATTTATTGGTGCAGGCGGAGGCATGATGATGCTTCTGATGCTGACAAGTATTCTGGGATATGAATTAAAGACAGCCGTGGGGACGAGTGTTTTCATCATGGCATTTACGGCTTTTACAGGTGCCGTATCCCATTTTTCAATCAGCGGCGGGCTGCCGGATATACCTGCCCTTGTGTTATGTATTCTGTTTACTTTGATTGGCGCGAGATTAGCGGCTAAATTTGCGAATAAAGCCCCGGCGAAGACTCTGAACCGGGCTACAGGGATTGTTCTGTCTGTGCTGGGGATTGCGATGATTGCAGTGAAAATTTTCTAAAAGAGCCGCCAGAGTGCGGCATCCGGACGGGAAAGCCGGCACTTCGGGAGCGGAACAGGAGGGAACGGGAGATGTGCGTGAATTGACGATTCGTTTGTGGGGGTTTAGTTGTCGTGCCCTATGTAAATTTCACATAGGGCAGTTCCTTTTTATTTGTAGCTGTGGTTTGACAGTGCTTCTATAAGGCGGAAGACCTGCTCTGTGCTGTCTGTAAGGTTTTGAGCAGCATTTTCCGGGATGAGGGCCTCTTCCAGGGTGGTAATTCCACGCACTATGGGGAAGTAGGCGTCTATTCCGGCGCTGTTGCAGGCACGTGCATCCGGGGTGACGCTTCCGGCGAATGCCAGAACTTTGGCGCCGTATTTTTTGGCGAGGGCGGCCACTCCGGCGGGGGCTTTACCCATGGCAGTCTGGTTGTCAAGACGGCCTTCTCCTGTGATTACGATGTCTGCGGTTTTCATTTCTTCTTCCAGGCGGACTGCATTCAGGATCAGGTCAATGCCGGGGGTAAGACGGGCGTTCAGGTAACTGAGGAGGGCAAAACCGAGGCCTCCGGCTGCACCGGCTCCGGGAGCGGCGGCGTGGCTGACGCCAAAGTTGTCAGCGGTGATTTGGGCAAAATGGTCCATGGCGGCGTCCAGTAAGGGCTTCATCTCTTCGGTAACCCCTTTTTGCGGGCCGTATATGTATGTGGCGCCGTTGCTGCCGCAAAGGGGATTGGTTACGTCGCAGGCGGCCTGAAAAGTACATTCGGACAGCCATGGTAAGACGTGATCGCTGCAGATGCTGGTAATTCCGGCGAGGGCCTGGGCGCCTTGGCCTGCACCAAGTCCGTTCTCATCCAGAAATTCATATCCAAGTGCCTGGAGCATGCCGATTCCGCCATCGTTGGTTGCACTTCCGCCGATTCCGATGATAAAATTGCGGCATCCTTTTTCTGCCGCATCTTTGATCAGTTCTCCTACACCGTAGGTGGTGGCGGCCATTGGATTTCGTTTGTCTCTTGGAATCAGGGTGATCCCGGCGGCAGAGGCCATTTCGATAATGGCGGTGTGGGTTTCTTTCAGATATCCGTAACAGGCGCATACCGGTTCGCCCAGAGGGCCTGTTACGGTGAGTTCTATGCGCTCCCCGCCCAGCCCTTCTATGAGGGCATCGGTTGTGCCTTCGCCTCCGTCCGCCAGCGGTCTGACAATCACATTTGCTAGAGGATTGGCTTTTTGAATACCTTCCCGGATCGCACGTCCGGCTTCCATAGAACTTAAACTGCCTTTAAAAGAATCAACAGCAACTACTATCTTCATAATAAAACCTCCGTATTTGAAATATAATTTTTATTGATTGATTAGACGAATAGTTACGCAGCAGAATGCCATTTTGCCGCAAAGCAGAGACATACGGAATATACCCATTTTGTTCATAGTGGACTATAGCTTTTTAGCCATAAACAGGCATGGGTTTTCTTCATCCCAATGAAGTGGAAAAATCTCTAATGGCACGAAACCCATCTTGTGGTAAAATCTCCTGGTTCTCTCATAGGGTTCATATTGAACGGTATCGGCTAATGTTTTAACGGTTAAAAATTCGAAATTGTTGGAACAACAATATTCTTCCACAGCCGATATAAGTCTTGTGCCTAAACCGCCACGCTGATACCTGTTGATAACACCCATGACGCATACCTCGGCCGTATATGTATTATGAATTTTTATCGCAACAAATCCAAC
Source organism: Eubacterium sp. BIOML-A2 (assembly GCF_009680135.1). Taxonomy (NCBI): domain Bacteria; kingdom Bacillati; phylum Bacillota; class Clostridia; order Eubacteriales; family Eubacteriaceae; genus Eubacterium; species Eubacterium sp. BIOML-A2. The sequence goes on along the minus strand of NZ_WKZK01000013.1, from coordinate 61,169 downwards.
AGGAGTCTGCTCATCAAATACTGCATAAAAAGGCATCGTCTTGACTTTACTAACATAATCAACAATAGATGCCTCAACTCCAAACCAATCGGGTAACTCACGCAAAATAATATTGCATATATCGGACTTAACTTTTTGATCAAAAACTTCTTGTATTTGCATCTCTTACACCTCACAAAATATAAAATTTTTTCTATGTTACATTTGAGTTTGTTTGAAAAGAACGTAGTATAATCTCCTGCTTGTTTTCCATATCATTCAAGGTGTGCTTATGGACATCCAATTAAAAAACAAATAGGGTTTTATATTAAAATCATAACCTACAAATCAAGGAAAGAACTGTGTTTATGCGGGGTTATATCATTTCACATCGAATCGCTTACTATTGCCATTTACTATTCTTTAGTACAGACACAGAGACAATGATGTCCTGCATGTATTTAGTATATCAAAATTTCAGCGCACAGCCATGTTGCAGATACTAAAAATAGAAGAAAAATCTGTTAATGTTTGTTATTAGTAACAAAGCGTGTTTGAAAATCATCCCCGCATACAGTGGTATAAATAAACAAGGAACTTTATGAATGCTGCTTGCAGAGTAAAGCAAACTGCAGCATGAAAGCATCATGGAATATCCGCGGATTGAGTCCGGTTCTTTCAGTGATCTTGTCCAATTGGTACTGCAGAGTATTCTTGTGGATAAAGAGTTCCTCGGAAGCAGTTTTTAAAGAAAGGCTGCAGTTGAAGTACGTTTTCAAGATATGCAGCTCCCTGGGGTTCAGCTGCTTTAGGACATGATCCGCATAAAGCCTCTGTATGCTGCCTGGCAGGCTTTCCATGACAAACTCAATGGAAATGTCTTCTATATCACAGAATACGGCGTTCCGCTGCCGTGCATGTTCCCGGGCGATCTGGGCACTGTGATAGGACTGGTTCAGTTGATAGAGTGTACAAAACGGCCCCATGCCGGAATGAACACGTTCCTGAAACCTGCTGCTGAATTCAGACGGAGAAAAACGGCCATAGGTTTCCCTGTCAAATATGACGACCCACTCATTGGGATAAAGATAAAGGGAGAGCCGGCATCCCAGAGCGGCAAAATAAAAACGCAGTGCAGGCTCCAGGGTGGTGTCCGGCATTTTTATAGAAAGCACGGCATATTCCCGGGCGGGATCGAGCGCGTATTTATCCAGAAGCAATTCCAGCTGCTTCTGATTCTGAATGTTGTCATAAATAAGCGATGTCACCAGATAATGCAGGGATCGGTTTTCAGAGAGCATTTCTTCATTCAGCTGCTGCTCCTTGAGAAAAACTTCTGTGATTTTAGTAATGAGGAAGCCGAACTGCCTGAGTTCATCCGGATTTCCGGTGATTCCTATTGCAGCGACTGGATGCCCTTCCAGAAAAATGGGGTAGTTAATTCCATTCTGTGTGCCTTTAAAACGATGTCCGCTGTCTACATATACGGGGGCGCCGGTTTTCACAGCTTCACTGCCGGCCTCATGGAAAGTACCGATTCGCTGAGGATTCGTACTGCCGATGATGATGCCGGAGGCATTGATCAAGTTGATGTCATTTTTGACCACCTCGTAGACTGCATTGACAATCTGTGAGGCGAGCTGCCTGGAAAGTTCCATAGAGAGTCCTCCTGTCTGGTTGATATGTATATTGTAATATACTTTTGGTATCAATGCCAGGAAATGTTTTCCTATGGCAGACAAAATGAGCAAATTAAAAAACCACCGCTGACCGGCTGTGCCAGCCAGTTGGCAGATGGTTTATATTTTATATGAGGTGATTTAGTTTACTTCCGTGTACGCATTATCACCAAGCCAAGCCTGAAGAGAGGAAATATCATATACGGGTGGATTAGCAGCCCCCCAATTTCCTATACTTATATTTTTAACATCTGGTGCTTTATATACTTTTCCATCCACATAGATCAAATTAGCATACCATGAGCCCCAACTAGTGGAAGAAGTATTGGCGAAGAGAATAACGGGAGGACTGTCCTGTTTGATGCTGCCTAAATAATAAGGGTGCCAATACAAATCCTTGTTTTCAAAAGGTGTTCCCTTTTTCTGAGAATCTGTTACCGATAAGAGCCCTCCGTTATTTACTGCATTTTCTATAAGTTTATTGCGGTCCAGAGAAGTTAGTTTAGGATCCTTTTTTTGTTCTGTAATAAAGTCGCTCGCCTGTTTTACAAAATTATTCATCCTCGTAAGGGTAGCAGTTCCCTCTACGTCTATGTAAATCCGGGGATCATGTTTGATATCATAAATCACATGAAGATTGTTTTCCGATAAATATCCGAAGGATAAGATCTCCGCATCATCGTCTTCAAACTGTATAGTAGTCTCAAATGATCCGCCTGCGTTCGCCTGTTTCAAGATTACAGGCCTGCTGTCGTTCAGGATCTGCGAGGTAAGGGTTCCTTCGGCAGCAAGATCAACGGCAGTCCTGGCAGCAGCCTGAAGTACTTCGCTGCACTCATTAATAGCAGCAGCATTTTTGGCTTTAGACACATATCTTAAGAGTGAAGGGACAAGGACGGCCGCTAATACTAAAATGATAACAATCACAACAATTAATTCGACTAATGTGAACCCACCGTTTTTCCGCTTCATAAAATACCTCCACAGATATTCTCTTTTGTAAAATGTGGGTTCAGTATAGCATTTTCAACGGAAGATTTCAATGTGATTTAGCGTTACTATTTACGGGACCGTGCACCACGATGCACGACATCTGCGCCAATAAAGTGATGGGGCCGGGCATCTGGCTCCTAGCCACAGGCGGCTTTAAATGAGCCGGATGCCGTTATTATGTACGGCCCATAGGCCATGAATAGTAACGAGTTGGCAGTGTGATGCAAGAAATAATAATTTATCTATTGTGACAGGTTTTCTAATATACTATAATAAAACAATGAGTCTTTGCAGTAACAGTTCAGGCAGGCCTGAACTGTTACGCAGTGTGAAGTTAAATCATGAATCAGCAGAAGCAAGATAACAAAATACAAACTAAGATCCGGAAAAAAGTTGAAATCATTTTCCGGCAAAATGAAGACGAGGGTGATGGAATGAAGAAGATAGGGTTTATTGGAATAGGAATCATGGGGAAATCTATGGCGCGAAATCTGATGAAAGCGGGCTATGAACTGCATGTCTTTGCACGGGACAAAGCGAAGGCAGAAGATTTAATTGCAGAGGGGGCGCTTTTCCATGACACGATCAAGAGCTGTGTGGCGGGATGTGAGGCCGTTATTACAATTGTGGGATTCCCAAAGGATGTGGAAGAGGTATATTTTGACGCAGGCAATATTTTGGACAGTGCAGAAGCAGGAGCATATTTGATCGATATGACAACGACCAGCCCGCAGATCGCGGAGAAAATATATACAGAAGGTACAAAGAAAGGCTTCCATGTAATGGATGCCCCTGTAACCGGCGGTGATACCGGAGCAAAAGAGGGAACCCTCTCTATCCTTGCCGGCGGGGACCGGGCGGACTACGAAGCGTGTCTTCCGCTGTTTGAAGCTATGGGGACAAATATCAATTATCAGGGGAAGGCCGGTTGCGGACAGCACTGCAAGCTTGCAAATCAGATTATGATTGCCGGGGCGCTGTCGGGAGTCTGTGAGGCGCTTGCCTACGCCAGGGCAAAAGGGCTGAACCTGGAAATTGTTTTAAAATCAGTATCCACTGGTGCGGCAGGCAGCAGACAGCTGGATACATTCGGGCCGAAGATTCTGGCTGACGATTATGCGCCCGGATTTTTTATGAAGCATTTTATAAAGGACATGAAACTGGCTTTAATTGAGGCAAATATGAGTGAGCTGGATCTGGGGATGCTCAGCCAGGTGCTTGCTAACTGTGAAGAACTGGAAGCAGAAGGATATGGAGAGCTGGGAACACAGGCGCTGATAAAGTACTATGAATAGGCGGCAGGCCGCTTAATCCGGGCGGCGGAAAACGTACAGTAGAAAAGGGTGCAGGCTATGAAATTGACGATATTAGGTACAGGAAATGCAACGGTGACAGACTGCTATAATACGTGCTTTGCTTTGTCGGAGGAACATCGGCATTTTCTGGTAGATGCAGGGGGCGGCAATCAGATCCTCCGGATTCTGAAGAAGACGAATATACCGTTGGAAGAGATCCACGATATATTTATTACACATGAGCACATAGATCATCTGCTGGGGTTGTTCTGGCTGATAAGAATGATCGGGCAGAACATGAATCAGGGAAAATATGAGGGAAAGGTCAGGATTTACTGCCACAGCGGTCTGATCCCGACGATCACAACGATAGCGGAACTGACGATCATGAAAAAGGTGACGAAACACCTTGGAGAACGTATTCAGCTGATTCCGCTTGAAAGCGGGGATACGAAACAGATACTGGGCTGCGAAGTTACCTTTTTTGATATAGGATCAACAAAGGCCCGGCAGTTTGGATTTACTTTGAAAACCGCGGACGGGAAAAAGCTGTCCTGCTGCGGGGATGAACCGTATAATCCGTGTGAAGAGGAGTATGTCAGAGACAGCGACTGGCTGATGCATGAAGCATTCTGCCTATACCGGGAAGCAGATAAATTTAAGCCATACGAAAAACATCATAGTACGGTAAAAGAGGCATGTCAGCTGGCAGAGCAGCTGAGAGTCCCAAATCTGATACTTTATCATACAGAAGAAACGCATTTGGAGGAACGGAAAGAACTATATACCGAAGAAGGAAGAAAATATTACAGCGGAAATCTGTATGTACCGGATGACCAGGAAGTCTTCCGGATCTAGCAGATTTTGTGCTGTAAAAGTGAAATAAACGGGCGTACTTGCTCAGAATATATATTTTGAGATGAAAAGAACAAAGAAAGCACAATAATAGCTTCAAATCTCATGAAAATTAAAAAGTAATTAGGCAAATGAGCCACAGCTTATTGACAAAAACTGACAAACAGAGGTAAAATCAAACCAGTATCAGATACGCATGTCATGATGCATGACATGCGGTCTTTCCGGGAGTCATATTATTGATTCTATTCGGTGCAAAGGGAGGACGACTAACATTATCCAGGAGGAAAAATTTATGTTTAAAAAATTAAGACAGAAGGCTAAAAATAAGAAAGGGTTTACGCTGGTTGAACTGATTGTTGTAATTGTAATTATTCTGGTTCTTGCGGCGGTATTGGTCCCAAGTTTATTGAGATATGTAGATAAAGCCAATAAAGCTAATTGTAAAGCTGATGCAGCAACTATCTTATCTCAGTTGCAGGCAGACTATGCAGCCAGCCAGGCGAATGAGCAGACAGGTGTGTCTGCATTAGGTGATGATTATAAAGTAAATGGTGTTGAAGTTTTGAACAGAGCGGCAACTGTTGCAGCACCTGCTAACAAAGCTGTATATACTGTGACGGCAGTTGCTGATTCAAGCGCTGGTGCCCAGACTTATAACGAAATTACTCGGTTTGCATATAACAACGGTAAGTATACTGCAACTTGGAATATGAATGGTGGAACTGGAGTTACTGCAGGCTGGACAGTAACAAAGAACTAATTCTTGAATTTAGTTCCAGAGAGGAGGTTCATAATTACATATGCCCAAGCAAAATTATGAATCCCTCATCTACAAAAACAAGTTCCTAAGAGCATGTAAAACGGCTCTCATAGTCCTGCTGATCTCCGCAGTGGTTCTTGCACCGACCCTGTGGATATGGGACCAGTCAGTTCAGGAACGGCAGGCTCTGCGTGAAGCGAAGAATGTTGTTCTGAACATGAATCTCCTAAGCCTGGAGTATTATGGCTCCCCCACCTCCATAATGGACAGAACCCGTTCAAGCGGGATGGTGAAGTCTGCGGAGGAGGAGATCGTCAGTTATTCAGGAGCGGAGGGAGAGATCCATTTAGTTTCATGGAATACCAGAAAGAACTGCGTAGATACCATGAGTTATCGGAAGGGAAGATTTTTGGTGCAGTATCAGTATGAGTCAACTGATGATACTGATACATGGGAAGTCTACTGGAAGATTCATCAATATGCTGATTAGATGAGGAGTGGGAATTTATTCGGTTGAAACCGGGTGAATTCCCCTTTTTATGAAAGGGAAAAAGTGGAAACGAAGTAGCAATTCAGGCAGGCCTGAACTGTTACGAAAAAACACTGTTTTCTTTTCATAAGAAGTAATTGATTTAAGCAATTCAATGTGCAATCACCGAGCGTGGTTTGAAACAAAATTCGGAGAATAAGTATGGGTTTAATTTTATGTGAAGCGCTGTTGTGTATCCTTTTGTTTTTTGCCGGCGCCTGTGTGTTTTCTTTTTTAAACGTGATTGTCTATCGTGTACCCAAGAAAATGTCTTTTATCCGGGGGCGTTCCGTCTGTCCGGCCTGCCACCATGAACTGGGGGCGGCGGATTTAATCCCCATTTTCAGCTATCTATTCCTGCGGGGGAAGTGCCGTTACTGCGGCGGGAAAATTGGAGCCAGGGATACGCTTGCCGAGGCAGCAGGCGGTGCGGCTGCACTGTTTTGCGCCATATACTATGGATATGACGGCGGGGATTATGCGAAAGCTGTGCTGGTCTTCGCATTCGCAGGGGTTCTGACCGTTGTGGCACTGATGGATATAGACACCATGGAGATTGCGGACGGCTGCTCCATAGCCATTGTGGTTCTGGCTGCAGCGGGGCTGTTTTTTATGAAAGAGGTTACGATCGGGCAGAGGCTGATCGGAATGGTTTGCATCAGCGTGCCTATGCTGCTTCTTGCGATCGCAGTCCCTGGAGCATTTGGAGGCGGCGATATCAAGCTGATGGCAGCAGGCGGGCTGTTCCTTGGATGGCGGACGGTTCTGGCGTCCGCGATTATCGGTATCCTTTTGGGAGGCGGATATGGAATCTATCTGCTGGCGTCGGGAAAGAAGGGGCGCAAGGAACAGTTTGCATTCGGGCCGTTTCTGTGTGCGGGCATGATACTGGGCCTGCTCTTCGGGAACCAGATGATTGACTGGTATCTGGGGATTCTGATATAATAAAGTATTACCTAAAATTAGGGGATCAGGGAGGGACGTCTGATGGCACAATACAAGTATAAGGCTCAGACGATAGACGGAAAAAAGATATCGGGCGCCATGAATGCGGGAAGCGAGGCGGAGCTGCAGCTCAGGCTGCACGAGCAGGACGCTTTTCTGCTTTCAGCAAAGGAAGTGCGGTCCGGAAAGAACCGGAAGCAGTTTAAGGCAAAGGTGCTGGCGGATTTTTCCAGGCAGCTGTCCACGCTGGTCGGTGCGGGCGTTACTTTGGTGCGGGCGCTCAATATCATTGCAAACGGGGAGTCCATTAAGCCAAATGAACGGCAGGTGTATGAAGACATGATTCGCCAGATCCGGCAGGGAATATCCCTTTCGGAGGCGATGGAGTCACAGAACGGGGCATTTCCTCCCCTTATGATTTATATGTACCGCTCTGCGGAGAGCAGCGGCAATCTGGAACTGGTTTCCATGCAGATGGCTCTGATGTTCGAGAAAGAGCATCGTCTGAACGGAAAGATATCCAGCTCCCTTGTGTATCCTAAGATACTGGGTGTTATGATCATCGCGGTTATCATGGTGCTCACAAAGTTTGTTATGCCGCAGCTTCAGGAGCTGTTTGACACCATGGATACTCTGCCGCTGCCGACACGTATTCTAAATGGGATCAGCGATTTCATGCAGAGCTACTGGTATCTTGCCATAGCGGCGCTGTTGGGGCTGTGGGTCGGATGGAAGGCGCTGCTGAGGATTCCCGGTTTCCGAAGGAGATGGCACAGGGTGCGTCTGCATATGCCGGTATTCGGCAAGCTGCAGAAGGTGATCTGTACCGCGCGTTTTGCAAGGACATTAAGCTCCCTTTATTCGGCGGGAATTCCGATCGTACCCGCACTGCAGATTGCAAGAAATACGGTGGGCAACGATTACATAGATTTACAGTTTGACGAAGTGATTCCCTATGTCCGGGCCGGCAACAACCTGAGCGATGGCCTGGATATGGTGGACGGGTTTGTAAAGAAGCTGTCTGATACAATCCGGGTAGGGGAAGAAACCGGAAGTCTTGACTCCATGCTGCTGGCAACGGCGGATGCCATGGAATTTGACGCGGACATTGCGATCAATAAGATGGTGTCGTATGTTGAGCCAATCATGCTGATCATCATGGGGATTGTGGTGGCATTTGTTATGGTGGCTGTGTTCAGCGCACTGTACGGTTCTTACGACAGCATAGCAGGCATGGAATAGGAGGCAGAAGGATATGGTAGTTGTATATTTGTCAAACCGGTATATCCGCGTTGTGGACGGGGAGGTATCCGGGGGAAGCATACACGCAAAATCTCTTTATTATACAGTGGATACCAGAGGATGTATCCTGAACGGAACTATTACGGATGAGGACGGGTTCCGTGAAATGATCCGTAATCTTTGGGAGACCAATCATATACCCAGAAAAAATGTATATCTGGTGATCGACAGCAGCCAGTTTACTACGAAAGTGGTGGACGTGCCGGCTCTCAAGCCAAAACAGATGATGGAATATATCAGCCGTGAATTCACGGATGTGGAGCGAATCTCCAATCCGGTTTACGGCTATTTCCCGTTATCCAGGGGGGAGAGGAAGAAGGAAAAGCTTAAACGGGTCTTTGCATCCGTAGCGCCTAGAGAACTTGTACGCGGATATGTGGAATGCTTTGCCGGCCTGGATATTGCAATCAGCGGTGTGGAGAGCGCAGTGGGCGTGACCATGAGGCTGGCTGAAAAGCTTTCGCAGCTAAGTGACGCAACCTGCATCGTACAGTTTGCGGACGACATGTCGCTGATCAATCTTCTTCTGGTGAACGGTGAATATAAATATTCCAGCAGAAACAGGATGTTTTCCGAGTCCGGAACCCCGGAGTTTGCTGCGGAGACGGCGCGTACGGTCAGCACGCTTCTACAGTTTGCCAAGGCACAGGATCTGGCACAGAAGATTCCGCAGGTGTACATAGCCGGATTGTCGGAAGACGAACTGCAGATTTATCAGGACAGTATCTATCAGATTGATGCGGAGATGGAAGCGGATGCATTACAGCTGGAGCCGGTGGTGAAGCTTGGAAAAGCTGCCGGAGGCAGTCAGGAACTGACACATTTTGCTCTGACTGTGGGAGGGCTGTTGAAGACAGATCCCAGGACCTCCATTATGTCCCGGGTTGTGAAGGATCCGGAGAAAGAAGCCGGGAAGAGAAAGCGCAGAAAGATGCTGGTTCCGGTGTTTGTTCTGGCTGCGGTCATGTTCCTGCTTGCCGGGATTCTGGGCGGCCGGGCCATGTATTATAATGTGCAGCTGAAAGAATTGGAAGCGTACAACCAGAGAACGGATGTTGTGGCGGCATGTGAGGAGTATGACAGGCTGAATGAAGAACTGCAGGCGGCTTCCTCGCTGGGAAACAGCATGGTGAGCCTTAAGAGCAGCGTGCTGGCCTATCCGAGAGTGGACAGCGCAACCGAAGAGGTTGTAGCCTCCTGTGCATCAGGGCTGGTTACGGCGGAGATCAGCAGTTATGATGCGGAGAACGGCCTGCTGAGCTTTGACGCAAAGGCGGGGAATGTAGATCAGATCAACCGCTTTATCGGTCTGTTAAACAAACAGGAGATATTTGCCGCGGTAGATTACACAGGATATTCCCAGGGAACAGATGACCAGTGGAGTGTAAAGGTGAACTGTATTATGGCGGCAAGACAGGAGGAAAGTGATGACACTGAAGCTGACAGAGAGGGATAAAAAGTTATTGGTGATACTGGCAGTGTTCGTCCTGATCGTCGGCGTTGGGGCCGGTGTGCTGATGCCGCTGCTGGATAAGGGGCAGGAGCTTCAGGAAAAAGCAGCAGATGCCAGAATCGAACAGCAGGAACGGGAACAGAAGGTCGTTTCCCTTCCGGTTCTCAGAGACAGGGAATCAACGGTGCTGAGTAATATCGAAGAGATGAGGAAAGACTTTTATCCTGTCATGAAAAGCATGGAGATTGATAAGATGCTCACAGAACTGGCCCTGTCGAAGGGGCTGATCGTGAAAGATCTGGACATTAAAATGCCTGCGTCGGGCGAATTCAGTACGATGAAGGATTATTCGGCATTTACCGATGCAGGTGAGCCGGAAACAGCTGATGCCGGGGTTACATACAATGGAATCTATACAGCCGTGGTATCTATGACACTGCAGGGAAGCAGGGGGGAGATCCAGTCGATGATGGATGACTGCGCGGCAAATGAGCCGGGAATGAGAATTACCGATTTTATGTGGCAGACATTAAAAGAGTCCGAGACCAGAACCCTTGGCATGACTCTAGAAATATATATGTGCAGGGATACCGAACAGTACATTATGGAACAACAGGCGGCGCAGGCTGCTGCCAATGCGGCGGATCAGGCGGCACAGACAGACGCCGCGGATGAGACAGAGGGAGAATAGAGGCGGTTTTATGGAGACAGCAAGTATTAAGAACCTCAGAATCGGGGATATATTAAAAGAATACAAGTATGTGACGGATGAACAGATCCAGATGGCCATAAACTACCAGAAGGAGCACAAAGGAGTGCGTATCGGCGGCGCTCTCATAGAGCTTGGCTGCATTACGGAAGCACAGATGCTCCAGGCGCTGGGACAGCGCCTGGAGATGCAGGTTGTGGAGATTGCCAATCTGGATGTGGATCCCGAAGTGGTGGAGAAGATTCCCAGGCAGCTGGCGGAAAAGTATGAGATGCTTGCGGTAAACGAAAAGGACGGGCTGCTGAACCTTGTCCTCAATGATCCCATGAATTTCTATGGAATCGAAGATATCCGCCAGATCACGGGTATGCAGCTGAATATCAGCCTGAGTCCGCGTGCGGAGTTACTTCGGGCAATCCATTACTACTACTCGGAAGTCGGGGCCAAGAAGGCGGCCCGGGTCGCAAACGAAAGCATCCGGGAAGAGGAGCGGCTGGAGGAGCTGGAGATCAGCGAAGATGATGACGATGATACGCCGGTCATCAATCTGCTGAACCGTTTGATTAACCGGGCGTACAGCACCAATGCTTCTGATATCCATATTGAACCTTTTGAGGATAAAACTTTGGTTCGCATGAGGATCGACGGCGCTATCGTGGAATACGTTTCTCTGCAGAAAAGCCTGCATGCTTCTTTGGTCGCACGTATTAAGATTCTCGGCGGGATGGACATTGCGGAGCGGAGAATCCCCCAGGACGGACATTTTCGGATCAAGGTGGAGGGACTCTACATCAATATCCGTGTATCCGTGCTGCCCACGGTATTCGGGGAAAAGGCCGTACTGCGCCTGCTGGCAAGTAATTCCCCGATCGATTATCCGGATACGTTCGGCATGGAGGAGAGCGATTATCAGAAGATTCAGAGGATGCTCTGCTCACCAAATGGTATTATTTATTTTACAGGCCCCACCGGTTCGGGGAAGACAACCACGCTGTACATGATCCTGCAGGACATCGCCAAAAAGGCGGTAAATATCTCAACGATTGAGGATCCGGTAGAAAAGAATCTTCCGAAGGTGACACAAACCCAGGTGAATAACCAGGCAGGGCTTACGTTCGAGTCCGGACTGCGGGCACTGCTCCGTCAGGACCCGGATGTCATCATGGTCGGGGAGACACGTGATGTGGAGACAGCAACGATTTCGGTGCGTGCGGCGATCACCGGGCATCTGGTATTTTCCACGCTGCATACCAATGATGCGTCCTCCTCGATCATCCGTCTTGAGGATATGGGGCTGCAGCCCTATATGATCGCAAACTCTCTGGTGGGGATTATCGCCCAGCGTCTGATGAGAAAGGTATGCCCTGACTGTGCGGAAGAATACGAGGCCTCAGAAGAAGAGCAGGATATGCTTGGTGTCAGCGGCCCCGTGCGTATGAAACGCGCCAAAGGCTGTCCCCTCTGTAACTATACAGGATACCGGGGGCGGACTGCCATCCATGAGATCCTGATGATCGATAAGAATATCCGGAAGCTGATCACGATGGGAGCAACATCGGAAGAGATCGAAGAGTATGCAGCGGAGAATCAGGATATGAGAACACTGAAGTTATGCGGCACACAATTAGTGCTGGAAGGAGTCACTACTATAGAGGAGCTCCGAAAGGTAGCCTATTATTCATAGTATCGTAACAGTTCAGGCAGCCTGAACTGTTACATTAAATCAAATAGTCCGCAGGCGGGACCGTGCGCGGCAATTGACAGGAGGCAGCAGTTATGCAGGATATAAACAGTATTATATTAATGGCAAGAGAGCTGGAGGTGTCGGATGTACATATGTCATCCGGTATGCCTCTGTTGTTTCGGATTCACGGCCGTCTGACACAGGCGCCGGTGCAGCCGACAAAGGAAGAGACGGATGCGATGCTGTATGGGTTGCTGAGCGGGAAACAGAAGGAAGCGCTGAGTGAAGGCTATGATATTGACTTTGCGCTGCAGACCTCCGATGGAAACAGGCAGAGGGTCAATGTATTCCGGCAGCAGGGGGAGGCGGCCGCCACAATACGGCTGCTGAACAGCCATATCCCCACGCTGGAGGAACTTCATATGCCGAAGAAGCTGTATGAACTGGCAGAGGAACCGAGAGGGCTGATTCTGGTAACGGGGCCTACCGGGAGCGGGAAATCTACAACGCTTGCGGCAATGATTGAACACATCAACCAGCTGAAACCGGTTCACATTATTACAATCGAGGATCCGGTGGAATATAAGTATGAAAGCAAGCAGGCCCTGATCCACCAGCGGGAGACCGGGAAGGATGTCATCAGCTTCGCATCGGCTCTCAGAAGTGCATTGCGTGAGGATCCGGATATCATTCTGGTGGGAGAGATGCGTGATTATGAGACCATATCTGCGGCAATGACAGCGGCTGAGACAGGGCATCTGGTTCTGTCAACGCTGCATACGACCGGAGCGGCACAGACCATCGACCGTGTGATCGACGCCTGCCCTAGCGGCAGCCAGAATCAGATTCGGACACAGCTTGCAGGTGTTCTGAAAAGTGTCGTGACCCAGTGCCTGATGCCCACGGCGGATGGCCGGGGGCGGATTGCGGCTACAGAGATGCTGCTGGGAACGGATGCGGTTTGTAATCTGATTCGTGAAAATAAAACACATCAAATGGGCAGTGTTATGCAGGCAGGGAATGCGAGCGGCATGCATACGCTGAACATGGATCTTGTCCGTCTGGTATCACAGGGGAGGATTACCAGGGAAACGGCGTCACAGTATACCAATGACAAAAGGGATCTGGAGCAGTATTGGTAAGCTAAACTGTTTGGGAGCGGTGGAATAATTAATATCAACGGGAAGTGGGCCTATGCGGGAAAGAAGAAAGGCAGAAAACTTTAAAAAGGGATATACGACAGTGGAACTGGTTGTCGTAACAGTGATTATGCTGATACTTGCCGGTACCCTTGTTGTGAGCCTGGTCACATGGTATCGTAATGCGCAGTTTCGAAAACAGAACGAATATGCGCAGACGATTTTTTCTGCTGCCCAGAACCGGCTTTCCGAGTACAGCTATTCCGGCTATCTGGGAAAACTGGAGAGCCTGCTGGAAGATAACGGAGCGAAGAGCATAGATGAAGAGCTGAAAAACAAAGAACTGATCGGAAGCAGCGGGGATCCTTACGATCTGGAGAAAGTATGGTACGAGTCTGAGGGAAAGGGCACAAAAGCCAAAAAGTATCAGGGCACCATCTATTCTCTGACCGGTACGCCTGCCGATTATAAAGCGTATAAAAACAGCAGCTGGAACGGCGTTTCACCGGAAAAACAAAGATTAGTACAGGCATTGTACAGGATGCTGGAAACTTACATATATGATACATCCATATTCAGCGGCGGCACGGTCTGCGTGGAATTTTCTGCGTCGGACGGACAGGTGTTTGCAGCAATGTACAGCGACAAGCAGGAGAACTTCGTATACGGAACCCCGGATGCGGAGGCAGAGAAAACAATTGACATAAGAGACCGTACTTATTCCAGGCGCAAGAGCGTCATGCTGGGCTATTATGGTGTTGATACGATGGCAAAAGCGACCAGTCCGAATGCAGAAAAGCCGGTGATAAGCGAAGTGCGGCTGAACAACGAAGATACGCTGAACCTGTCTTTCCGGCTGAGCAAGGCAGAGGAAGCATGGAACCAGCTGACGTATCAGCTGGATGTCTATAATGCAACATCGAATAAAATCGGGCTGACGATTCTGCTGAATGCACAGGAGGAGGCAGACAGTGGAAAATACCACTGGCCGTCCGCTTATAATGAGAAAAAACAGGTACTGGGTACCGTTACACGCTACTGGTATGATAAAAAGGGAAAGCAGACAGCAAAGACGCTTGGTAACTATAAATTTTACCTATATGTGGAGACAAATGGGACGGTGCATCTTGTACTGGATGCAGCCGATCTGAACGCTACATCACAGACCTATATTGAGGGATACCAGGGGAACGGAATAGGCAATAAGAATTACAGCAGGCCGTCCTATTCCGGTATGGGCGGTGCAGCGGAAGAATTGAGCGACAGTTATAGTTTCCACAGATTCGGACTGAGCGCAGAAAAGATCTACTGCAAGATAAAAGGGAGCGGTACGGGATATAAGCCCACTGCATTAAAGAAAAGTAATCTGGCGGATATCTACTACGGCGATGAGAGCACATCCTCAGAGAAAGACGGCGTGACAACTTACCGCTATGAGATAGCCAATCCGCGCCATCTCTTTAATATGCGTTACATAGAGGATATTGAGGAAACAGGCGGAAATTATACAAAGCTGTTTGCAGGTAATGAGCAGGAACTGGAGGAGTATGCGTATCAGCTGCCGGAGAACATCACGTGGCTTTTGACAAAGGATATTGACTGGAAAGCACTTGTAAAGAATAAGTACCTGTTCCATGGCGGCATCGTACAGGAAACAAACACAGATTTTCCCTCCATCTGCTATCTGCGGCAGAAGTCCATTTTCGAGACCAAAGGATACTCTGCCAAAAACTGGAAGGCGGAAAAGGAGAATCATACGATAAAGGGGCTGACGGTCACAGCACGGACAAATGATTCTTTGGAATTAAAAGGTACGGGAAAAGAAATCAATTCCACAGGCTTGTTCCTTGAGAACAAAGGAAATATCCGGGGAATCAGCCTGGATTCCATTGTTGTGTCGGGGATCAGCAACGTGGGGGCATTCTGCGGCATTAACAGCGGCAGCCTGGAGAATCTGGCAGTGAAGAGCACGTCAAATGCCAGCAGTATATCCGGAAAACAAAGGCTGGAAGACAACGGTTCTTATACAGGAGGGGAAAATGTAGGCGGCATTTTTGGCGCACAGGATGGGAAGGCTTCGGCGGACAAGCAGACTTTTCAGAAGCTTTTGAACCGTGCCTCGGTGAAAGGTACCCGGTTTGTCGGCGGAATTGCGGGAAGACTGACAGGGGATAAGCAATCCGAAATAAAAATGAGTGAATGTGGGAATTATGGCGCCGTATCCGGAATAAGTGAGAGCGCAGGGATAGAGCCGATGTTTATAGGCGGAATCATCGGATATGCGGAGAATAAGACCCAATCTACGGATCATTTTGTGATTGAGGACTGTACCAGCTCTCCGCAGTATGAAGCGAAAGCGGTTGAGGAAATCATAGAGGGGATCCAAAACGGCGGCAGCGAATTAAAGGGAACCTATGTAGGCGGGATCGCAGGTTATAACCAGTGGTGTGAGATCAAAAACTGTTCCACAGAAAACGAGAACAGCCGCCGCCAGGGATATATTTTCGGCAATCAGTATGTAGGCGGGATTGTGGGATTTAATTCCGGCCCTGCCAGCGGGATTGAGGGCAACAACCGTGTCAATGAAGCACATGTGATCGGTGATACATACGTAGGCGGAATTGTAGGCTGCAATGCAGGCGCGCAGAGAAACAGGGGCGGAAATTATGTGGATGCCGAAGGAAATGTCTTTCAGGATGTCGCCGATGGAGTCCACGTGGTGGAGCCGGAGAAAGAACCTTCCCTGGAGGTGAAGATCAGCGGATGGATCAATAAAGGCATCATAGTGGCGGCAGGCAATTATGCCGGGGGAATTACCGGATTTAATGCCGGCTGGATCTTTGGATGCAACAGTGATGTGGCAAACAGCGCAGAGGACGATTCCCTCAGCGAGGTCACGAATCTTGGCGGGGATTATGCCGGCGGAATTGCCGGATATAACAACGGGATTATCGGAAATACAAAAAGAGGTGCGGACGGGAAAGCGACGGGGGCAAGCGGAGATGCATTATCTGCGATCTGTTATATAGCAGGGCGCAATTACGTGGGCGGAATCGTCGGTTATAATGATGTGGATGCGCTGGTGGAGGACTACGAGCTGGCCGGCGGATATGTAAATGCATCCGGAAACTTTGCCGGTGGTTATGCAGGCTTAAATGCGTCGGTCTGCCTGCTGCAGTATACGTATGATACGGCTACGGATACCTATGGGGCGGGCAGCGCCAGAAAGCTGGTATCCAAACCAAATGCAGTAGAAGGCGCCTATTTCGTGGGAGGCATCATCGGGGGCAATCTGGTATGTACAGACTCCATTATTCAAACAGTATTCCAGACCGATAACTTTCTGGGAAATATAGAAGCCAAGGCATATGCGGGAGGATTTATCGGATATAATGCACTTCTTACTGCTGAAGGGAACCAGAAGGCGAAGGTGGCGGCATATCAGGAAGGCCTGAATATCAAAGCAGACGAAAATGCTGAAATAACATACAATTTTGCGGAGGAAGTACCCGGTGATTTTGCATTCTATACGAATACAGGGCTTAAAATCTCAGGCTATGAAGAGGGCGTAACCAGCAGCAAATTTGGCGGGGTGCGCGCTGAAGTCTTTGCCGGCGGCGTACTTGGCTACAGCAAAGATTTGAATAATCTGACCATACAGAACGTAGAGAACCTGACACCCGTGACTGCAAGCGGCGTCATCAGGGAAAGTGTGGCAGGGGAGCAGACTGGCCGGGATGAAGCTGCTGAATTTGCATATGCGTATGCGGGAGGTATTATCGGTATAGTAGGTAACAATACCACATTGGAAAGCTGCAGCAACAGAGACGTGGGTGATGTTACTACGACAGGAGGAGCAACCTATACGGGGGCGCTCTGTGAGATTAACAGAGGAATTATTGAGAAATGTAAGGCTTCCAGCATCGGCGACAGCAGCAAGGATCAGGTAGGCGGGGTCTGCGGTATCAATCTGGGAATCATAATGGATTGTGAGATTAACAGCAGTACAATCACCGGAAGAGATAATGTAGGCGGAATAGCAGCCGAGAATTTCGGCCTTATCCACAACTCGAAACTGAGAACGGCCAGAATATTATCTTCCGGCAAGAATGCCGGAGCTGTAACAGGATTTAACGGGAAGTTCGGAGGACATGAGGGAAGAGTTGCATTAACGGATGCGGAAACGCTGGACAGCAATGTGGTTTATGTGACCGGAAATATAAATGCAGGTGGCCTGATCGGAAAAAATGAGGGCAGATTAACTGCATCCGGATATGCCAAGGTTACGATCAGTGGTTTTGTAAGCGGTACACAAAATGTAGGCGGTATCATAGGAGAGAACAGTCAAAGCATATCGTCATTTATCAGCCGCTCTGTTATTACCGCGAGTGAAGGAAATGCTGGCGGCATCATTGGAAGAAATACGGGCAACTATTCCATAACAGAATGTGATAACTATGGGACGGTCACGTCAGTATCCGGATATGCCGGCGGCATTGTGGCAGAGAACAGCGGAACGGTTAAAAACTGCAAAAATGGCGGCAATATTTTAGCTTCGGCAGGAAATGCCGGCGGTATCAGTGGAAATAACACAGGTAATATAGAACTGTGTGAAGTGAAAGGCAATCTGCGGATTACTCTTACGGCTCTGAATCGTGTCGGGGGAATCAGCGGCTCAAACAGCGGTATGATTCAGCAGTGCACGATAGACAAGATCTCCGTCAGGAATACTTCCAAGAGCACAAACGAAAGCCTTGCAGGGGGGATTGCGGGCCTGAACAGCGGCATGATCCGGCTTGCAGGGGGAGAAATCCTGGATTCTGAAGTGATCACCTATGCGAATGGCAGCAGCGCAGGAGGAGTCGCAGGGGAAAACTCAGGGGGCGGAAAGATTTCAGGCAAGACAGGGAACGGGACTTCCGTACTGATAAAGAATGTGGATCTTCAAACAGCACCTACCGTATCCTACTGTAATCTAGGCGGCGTAGCGGGAAGGCAGCTGGGAGCATCCAGTGCGATCGAACACTGTGAAGTTGTGGATACCGCCATTGGCACCATAGCATTGCTTGGCAATACGGATATGGGCTATGGAGGAATCGCGGGAATCAACGAAGGGAACCTCTCAGACTGTTCCTTTGACGGAACCCTCCAGGTCGGCGGAAATGGAAGCAATATCGTCAATGCGGGCGGGATCACCGGAAAGAATACGGCCGGCGGTCTGATCGAGCACTGCTACATTGGTGTGGATAAAAACAATGAGAGCACGGTAATCCGTTCCGGAGTAAGCAATAAGGATAACCAGACGTATACGGCATACCTTGGCGGGATAGCAGGCTGGAATTTTGGTACGGTACGAGAATGTGATAACTTTGGTGAAGCGGATCGCCAGAAGTCTACAGACACGGTAGTTATCAGCGGAAACGGCGGTATCGTTGGCGGTATTGTGGGCAGAAATGAGGCAGGAGCTGTAGTTACAGGTACCGATGCAGAGAAGCTGTCCACTGGAAAGGGCTGGTCTGTACAGCACTATTATTACATCAACGATTCCGGTACCGGCGGAATCTGCGGCTGGTCCGGTTCAGGAAGCAGCATGAGCTTTGTGGAGAATCATGCCAGTGTAGCGAACAAGAGCGGCATTAAGGACAGTACTGCAGTTGGAGGACTGATCGGCCGTTTAGAAAATCAGGAAAGCAATACATTCTCGATGGACCACTGCTTAAATACAGGAAAGGTGGATGGGCCATCTAATACAGGCGGATTTGTGGGGAGATGGAAGTATAATGGCGGATCCATCCAAAACTCTTCCAATACTGGAAAAATCGCTACAGAAGTGACCTCCCTTGTTAGCGGAGGGATGATCGGATCGTTGTATGACCTGACGGATCACGCCAGAATTTTATTTACAGGATGCAGCAATCAGGGAGAGGTAAAAGGGGGGTATGCAGGCGGTCTTGCAGGCAGGCCCGCAGTATGCAATACGTCAAACCAGGCCATCTTCAGTGACTGTATCAATACGGGCAAGGTAACCGGAACTACGGCCGGCGCGGGAATAATGGCCAACTTTAACAATGAATTTATGAGCGTTTCATTCAGCCGGTGCAGAAATTATGGGACAGGTACGAATTTTTACGGGATAGCCAACTATAACAATGGTTTGGTGAGAATGCAGGATTGCTTTGACTTTTCCGGGGCAGGTCTGACTCGTAAAGTATCGGATTCCGATAAGGCCAAGATTGTGAATTCCTACTACTATACAAAGGAAATAGAGGCAGGGATGACGGAGGAAGAAGCCCAGTTGGCAGTTGAGACGGCGAAAGAGAGGAAGGAAGAATCGGAGGCTGCATTGCAGTCTGCAAAAACAAAAGTAAATCAAATCAAGAACCCCGGGTATGGGGATGGGATTTATTATTCTTTAGATGCGGAAGAGAGCTTTTATAGTTCTGTAAAAAATGACGGCGGCGCATTTAAAGATATGTTTGACGGAAAGACCGAAAACGGGAACGGATGCCAGGTACGGCCTGCCGATGGCGGGGAAATTAAACAGAGCAATCCCCTGACTGTGAAATATACCCTGGCTGAGACTGCTCTTGGATATGATGAAAGTGAAGGGGTCCAGGAACTCTCATATCCTTCCGTGAAGTCCTTTGGCGTCTACTGGGGAGCAAATTCCACCGGATCATGGACCAGGTACTATATCTATACAGTGTCCTATACAGCGGCAGACGGATCGGTCAAATATCTGAAGGCAAAAGATGAAAGCCCGGAAAACTTTATAACTGCAAAATTCACAGACGGCAAAACAGTCAAAGCTTACAAAAACTTTGGAGACAGCCTGTGCCAGGCAGTGACAACGGATCATCCGGATGAGGCTACCAGATTTTTTACATTTGGGTTAAGCTATGTATCTGGCGGAACACATAACTCATTTGGAAGATTTGAGCTGGATAACAGCAGCCAGATCAGTGATATTACCTTTCAGGCAGATTATGTTGCCACATATAAGGGGAATATCTATGGTTTATTGAAGGGAGACAGCATAAGCGGAACGGGATACAGTACGGCAGGAACGGTCTGTGAATTTGTTGCAAATGCTGTTCTGCCGGGCGAAGAACTGAACGTAACCGATGGTATTGTGCGCAATGTCTCCGAACCGGAAAACCCGCTGGATAAAGAAGCATGGGACAGTGCATCTGCCGCTTATGAAACTGCAAAGCAGAACCTGGAAACAGCGGCTGCCGCCCTGGAACAGGCGGAAGAAGATCTGGAAACGATAAGGAACGGCGGGAGCGTTGGTGTTGACGGGCAGGCACCGCTGGATGACCCGAACAAATCAGGATCCTCCATGTATGCCTCAAAAACGGCACAAACAGAGTATCCAAGCTATAACCTGAGATCCGCAAGCAAAGCGGTTCCCAATTTCCTGGAGGCTGCAAAGATTCCTTCGATCACCGCAAGAGAGGCAAAAAGAAGGCTGGAAGCTGTCAGCTATTCTAAATTAGATCAGAAGAATGGAAACCCGCTGACGCTGGTAGAGCAGTATTATCTGGATGCGTATGACTTAAAGATGAAGGCAGAGGCTCCGGAGTTTTCCGTGATAAATGCCGGCGGTAAGACAACGCTGAAGATAAAGGAAGTGCCGGGGGCATATGGATATCAGGTCTGCTGGCAGGCAAAAGAAAAAGGCAATCCGGACACCCCGTATTTTGTGCCGAATACAGTAACTTCACTGGAGAACGGGCAGGGGTATGCAGAATATGACATCCCGCAGGATGCCGAGTGGTTCGGCCGGGAGTACACATTTTATGTCAGGGCTGTAAATGGGACTGCCTACATGACCTATTATGACGCAGACGGAACATTTCAGGATAAGGATGGGCAGTACAGGGCGCCCACCGATCCGATGCCGGAAAATGACGGACAGTTTATAGCCGCCAATGTTTCTAAATGGGGCAGTATCAAGATGCTGCTGACAAAACCTCAGACCGCACCGAAGGTACATCTGGAACTGGTGTATCTGGACAACACCAAGTCATTTGGGTGGAAACCAGTACTGGAAAATCCGGAAGATTTTGAAGAGGGAACAGTGATTCCGGTCTACATGTCGGTGTCACCGGCAGGCACTGTGGCAACAGAGGGCAATAAGCAGGCAGTGATCACGGTTCAGGCCGGCCATACATACACAACGGATAAGGTCATTACCAAATTTGCAAATGACCGGAGGGACAACATTAATTTTGCTGTGAAGGCGCTTGCCATAGAAGGCAGGGCATCGGAATCCCCTCTTATCATGTACCAGTCAGCATATTATGGGATAGACACTTTAAAGAATGAGGATCTGTATACCGCAAAATGGAACGGCTTTTATGGAAATACACCGGACGGCCTGAGTTATCAGCTTGGAAAGACTCCAAGCGGATCAAACGTAGATCTGTATATCGAGGCGGAGCTGATCGTGCAGAATTATTTGAAATATGAGGATGGCACTAAAATTGATATTTCTGTTTCCAACGGCCAGTCCCATATCACAAGCACAGGAGGCGCCGCCAAGATCAGCACGCTGGCGAACCTGCCATCAGACCTTCTGGAGGAATACGATCAATATAGTATACAAAGTTATCCATGGCAGAATCAATGGTATATCTGCCAGTATGGGCATATTGTGAAGCAGAATGCCACAAAAGAAGAGCTGTATACGCTGAAAGATGCGGACCGTGACAATGAGTCAATTGTAAACAGCGGTACAAAGAGGCTGAATCCGGGGTATGTGGTGCGCCTGGAGAAAGACGGCACTTATACGATCATATACAGAGCACTGCTTGCGCATAGCGATACCTTCAAAAATCAGGTGAAACAAAATGTGCTGAATGTCCATGATAATCCTGCAAATGGGCAGAGGGATTATATCAGCCAGTCAACATCGGCGAATCAGATTCCGATTCAGCCAAACCCGGTTATTTCAAAGGATGATTACGAGGTACAGCCGCTTGAAAATGGAGCCGCTTACACGTTTAAATGGGATCAGGGCCTGTTGGAATCGGGTGCAGAGTATATCCTGCAGCTATACGGGCATACTTCTTCGGGAGAACGGACGCTGCTGGAATCGCAGACCGTTGTGAATGCAAATGAGTACACCTTTAAAGACAGCGGCGGAAGCTGGAATTATTCAAAAATGACGCTGCGGGTGACCCGCAAGGGCATACCGGCCGGGGAGACGGCTGTACAGTCGAAAAAACTTCCGTTCTACACGGAGCATACTTTTGAAGTGAAGCTGGCACTGGAACAGATTGCCATGCCTGCCGTACAGCTGCACAAGGATGCGGCCGGGGTGACGGATAAGGATCACATGTATTACGACGTTAAATGGACAGGAATTGCGGATGAGAATTCAGAAGGCATCATGGATCATCTGGCCGGATACACCGTTACCATAGAGCGCAGCGCGGATGATAAGGTCTGCAGTCAGTACAGCGCAGAGGAAACGGAAGTATTAAAGAAAGATTTAAGGGAAAATGGCTATGAGGAATCTGTGGATGAGGCAGCGGGGACGGTTACATACAGCAAAATAATAGAAAATTCAGACGAGGATATCTACCGCGATGCAACACAGGTGGATAAGACCGTAGTTATTACAGAGAACGCAGACGGTTCCTATGCGGTAACTCGCAGAGAGATCTGGACATTTTTATCTCTGAGCGGAGCGGAAAGAGTTTCTTCCGCCGCTTTAGAGCGAAGTGTTGACCTGAGTGAATTTACCGGCGGAATGACAATCCATGTATCGGTCAAAGCATTAGCAGAGAAAGATTCCGTGATGTACAAGGACGGTCCCGCAGGTGTCATCCGCGAGATGGAACTGCCGTCAAGGCTTCCTGTGCCGGATGTGGCAGACCTGGCCATGGCAGAAAAATACAGCACCGAAGAATATATGACCATAGATGCGATGAACGATGACGGACTGCATCTCACAATGGATGGCAGCGGCTATGGCACGGCAAACGGCAGGTATGAACTTCATCTGTTATTCTTTGAGGCAAGTGCAGTAGGTGCGGACGGGGAATTGATTCAGGGTGCACAGCCCAAATATGTCATGAAGGATACCATATCCATGGGCGGCAATCTCGCAGGCGGAACATATAACCTGCATGGAACAGAGATAGAAGTTACGGACCATACCGGAAAGACGTCCTCAATCAGTCTTTCCGATTGTGCTGGGATGTATATGGCAGCGGCTGTCCGTGCGGTATCTGACAGCCAGATCAGTTCCTACTGGTCTCATGAATACAAGTATAACAGGAGTTACGCCGAATTCCGGATACCCCGTGTACAAAATGCGGTTCCGGAAATGACAAAGTCCAGAACCGGTGTGGTATACACGGAATCAGGTCATTACGAAGGAGATACGGCGGGGCAGGATGACAACAAGACGGAACAGACTACGCTGATTTGTACAGTGGAAGCGTATGCAGAACACTATTTGCTGCAGATCATCCACAACTCCCAGAACAGCAGACAGGAGGCAGGTTATGATACGCTGCTGGAGATGGACTGGATCTATGCAAAACGGGACGGAGACAAGTACCACATTTATGTGCTGTCATCAGATGCAAAAGAGATGGAAGGCCTGGGCGAAAAACTGGAGGATACGTATCTTCCGGATGCAAATCTGGCCAATGCGGGATATGCAGGCAGTCTGCCGGCCGACGGCGGCAGCCTGGATCTGCCATATGAGCTGCAGATCACAGCAGAGGATGGTACTGTATTTACGGCAGTATCTTATCTGAAATGCCAAACATCTGAAGAAGGAAAACAGGAATTTGTTCTTGTACTGGCGGACCCGGAAACGGTGAATGGCGCAGGAGCTTCAGAGAAAATCAGGACTTCGCAGGTAATGGCAAAAGGCATTTCAGAAAATATAGAACGGTATGAAGACTCCGCCTTCGGAAGCTGGTACCAGAAGTCGGACGAAGTAACTGAGATTGCAGGTACGACAGGACCGGTCGAAGGCCAGGATGCTCCGGCCGCTCTATCTGCAAGAGATGGGGCTGCCTTGGAAGTGGACGGCAGTAACGCCCGGATGAGACACTTTATTTACAAGCTGCCAGATGAGGCGGGCGGGGTACAGTACAGAAGTGCATATGCCAGAGCGGAGGAAAATTCGATGAGTTCCCTGCTGCTGCTTGAAAACGGGCAGTATCAGATTGCAGACGGAAAGCTGGCGGATACAGAAATCATGGCAATTGAGCCGGATGGAAAGGGAATCAGCGACTGGACAGCGGTTGACATTTCTGTAAATGCAGTATCAAAACTGGAGCATAATGCGGCAGCACAGGAGGGCTATCCGGTCAAAGTGGAAGCGGAACATCCGCAGATCCGTATGAATATACGGCCGGATGCAGCAGATTACACCGCGGAGATATCGGGAGCATCCCAGGCGGCGCAGATTTATATGCTGCAGTTTACAAAGGGGAATGGAACTTATTATCATGTATTTTATAAGGATACGTCGGACGCAGATCTGGCAGCCGGATATCCGCTTGCAGGTTCACAAAAGTCAGACAATCGTTATGCGGATGTGGACCATGCCATGATTACTGCACCAGCCCCGGGAGAGTATTACCCGTCATGCAGTGCTTATGATGAAAATGTTTATTATTTAGGAGACATCGGCGCAGGCAGAACCATTGGACTGCCTTGGAAACTGGAGACGGAGGATCAAGGCAGTACGCTGGTTACCTACGGGCAGCTGTCACAGGATGGCGCGGTATTTCTACTCACTCTGCCGGATATGGATCGAATCGTATCTGAGAATTTTGCAGGGAACCAGGACACCAGGCAGGTCACATTCCTGTCCTGCGATGCGGATACCGGAGAAGGCGGGGCAAGCATGTCCAGCTGGTACCGCAGTGATTCCGGGAACATGGTGAAGCAAAGCTACAGGAATCAAACTTCATGCAGTGCTGCATGGCAGGAAGAGGATTCCGGCATCAGCATCCGGTATTCAAATACAGATAATGGGTATGAGCATACCGAGGAATTCGCTGCGGTATGGGACGCCGGTGAAAAAAGGTACACGGTAAATGAGGCGGGTGCCATCGGAAACTATGGAATTCTATTCCGGTTTGAATATGAGGACGGAAACGTAAGCCTGAAATATGCTTCAGATCAGGCCAAGAGCTTTACTCTGACAGATCCTGAAAGCATAAAAGCAGTTAAGATTAAAGTAACGGACTGGTCCGGATATGGATGGACAGACTGGACCAGTCTGGAAGATCTTATTCTGACATCAGAAGCAGATCAGTATGTTGCGGATGAGCCGGATCATGCTGCCGTGCCTGCAGGAGATGCGAATGCAAAAGGCTATAAGGCGCAGGAGATCCCGGATGTCAATGAGAAGGAAAATGAAAAATCCGGGCAGCAGGACAGCGGCACGGGTGCAGAAAACAATGATAATGCAGAAACTGCAGAAAATGCAGAAAGTACAGGAATTACAGGGAAGTCCGGAGGTTCCGGAGGCACTGAAGACAGCAGGCAATAATTAGCAAAAGGGGTCAGACCCCTTTGAGGAAAGGAGGCGCAAAAGATGAAAAGGAAGAAATACAATCAGGGTTCCGCAATGGTATATGTGCTGGCGGTTATGGCAGTTATCGTCGTTTTGTGCCTCTCCCTTCTGCTGTTATCCTATTCCCTGTTTGCAACATCTCTGAATTATGGGGATCAGGAGCAGTGCCAGATTCTGGCGGCTTCACTGAGCAATGAACTGCAGGACGAGCTGGAGAATGACGGCAAGTCCTGGTACATTCCCTACAATGGGGAATGGGTAGACAAGGGGCAGAAAGTATACTCCTATAATGTAAAAAATGAAGATGGCAGCAAAATAGAAAATACAGAAGCCTCCGGCCTGGTGACGTTTATCACGCAGAATATATGGACCGAAAACTGGCCGTATTACAGTGAGGATGAAGACGATAAAAAACATAATAAAAAGAATGCTGCGCGAAAACTACAGTTTGACAGCGAGAAAATAGAAAATGAAAAGTTTCAGAAACTGGCAGCCGGTCTTACGGTTGAAATGTACTGGTATAATGTAATGGCAGATTACGACAGTGAGGAAGCCTCTAAGAAGGACGACACGACGCTGGTAATCACCGTAAACTGTGAGAGCGGGAAAAACTACAGTACAATTACCCGCGCATACCAACTGAGCTGCTCCGAAGACAAGAGCGTACCAGACGGAAAGTATGAAATCTGGAATTGGTCTTTGACAGATACTGGCGACGAAGTGGGGGAAGAGTAAGATGCAGAATGAAGCGAAAAACAGAAAAACGTGTCATCCCTTTGATTCAGACAATAAACGGAAAGGGTCTACCATGGTAGAATTGGTTGTGGGATTTGTAATCCTGGTGCTGCTTGTCGGTACCTTCACAAAAGTAATCTCACAGTCCTACAAGCTGCTCACACGTTCCCAGAATATGAGGCGAAATACAGAGGCTGTTTATTCATCCTATTACAAGCAGAATCACGGAGCAAAAGACAGCGGAGAGGCAGTGTTAAACAAAACAGAAGAGAAAATGACCCTGCAGCTGGTATACGAGGGAGAAAACCTGCCTTTGAAAAGCCAGAAAATAGGAATTACCAAGGGAAACAACATAACAATTTATGATTTTACAATAGAGGATACTCCGTAACAGTTCAGGTCAGCCTGAACTGTTACGATACGCTTAATAAACCGTGATAATGGTGGGGAAACAGATGGAAAAATGGATTGCCGGAATTCGTAAAAACTTCAAATCCAAAAAAGGGGTTACCATGGTTGAGATGGTAGTAACAATCGTCTTAACGGGTATTCTTTTCACCATGGCCTGCAGCATGCTGATCTCCTGGGTGAAGGTATATGACGAGCTGAAAACGACAGAACAGGCTGAACAGCTGGCAGATACCCTGATGAATAAAATTTCAGGTGAAATCGCAGGCGCGCAGACCGGAAACCTTGTGGATGCCGGAAGCGCAGGGGCCGGGGAAAGCACCAGGAAAGCCATACGCATAAGTACAGATAATCAGTCGATCGAGTTATATGACAGAACAGGAAGCCACATCACGATCAGCACGACAGAGCGTAGCCCGGAAGACGGCGGAGGGCGCGAGCTTAACATCCATTATGAAGCGGTAAAGAATCCGGATCCAAAAATATCAGAAAACATATACGACGAGATTGACTGGAAATATTCCACCAAGATGTACATGAAATACAGCATAGAATCTCTAAAATTTGAAACCGTGCAAAACGCAGCGGACGAGATTCTCCCTCTTGTAGATGTAACACTAAAGATTAAAAGCGGTAAATACGGGAATGCCTGTACGGTGTCGAAAACGGTGGAGTGCTATAATTCACCGGAGATCACGGGTCCTGTTACCGGAGGCGCGACAGAGCCGGAGCCTCCTCCGGTAGATCCCGAAGTCCCCCCGTCCCCTCCGAATCAAGAAGAAAATAACAGCGGCGGATATATAGAGGTAAACGGCGGTACGTTGAGTTACCATGCCGGAGTGCCAACCTTTCAGGATTTAAAAGATCAGGCAGATGCGATGAAACCGCCGAATGATACAGAAATCATAAAAGTACCGCAAGGTATTTATTATGACGAGAGTGTTCAAAGATATTATTATGTAACCGAGGATACGATTACCCAGAAATACAATTGCAGCAGCATGGCACAGATTAAAAATTACACGAACAATTGGACGAAAGTCCTGGCTTTAAATGATCAGTTGATCACAGAGGATGATATTATAGGCGGAGACCATTTCGGCAGTAAGCTGCAGGAGGGCAGTATCTATAGTTTTGGCGGTAAATATTACATATGCGTCAGCCCCAGCGGCGGGTGGCCGGGCGTCAATCCTGAAAATAATAATAACTGGAAACAGATCGATAATTCCTACTTCAGAACAGGGGGCAGTTAGTAAACTCGCTTTGGGGACGCCGAAAAACCGGGAAGCCGGCCCCATGCCGTGAGTATATATGCCATTTTAAAAATCCGCTCCGTTTACGTAAGAGTCCCTAAAGGAAAAAACATAAAAAATCGCGGTCCAGCGGCATGCAACCCCAAATTTGATAATTTGGGGTCTTAGGCCGCTTCAGAATTTGACGTGAGACGTCAAATTCTGCCCGCCATTTTTTATGTTTTTTCCTTAAGGGACTCTAACGTACACTCTAGGACTTTTAAAATAGCATATATACTCACGGTATGGGGCCGACTTCCCGGTTTTTCGGCTGGCGCATCCGACCGGTAGGAAAAGCTTGCCCACTGGGAGGGGCTCGGAAGCGGGGGCGGCGTATAAATTCGTATGGTGAAACATATCAGCATTACTTACCCTTTTCTTCAATGTCTTGGGCTGATTCAGTAAGAACCAAACGAATTAATACGCTGCCCCGGTTACGGAGCCTTCCTCAGTAAGCAAGCTTAACTGCCGATTGGATGAGCCCAGCAATATGAAGGGATAGCCACCTGCCAAATGCATATATGCCGCTGCGAAGTGCTAAAGCGGACCTTAGAAATTCTTGGAAGCCGACAGCCGAAAAAGCAGGGAGATTTTGTGATCACCAAATCACAAAATCAGGCGACCCAGCGCGAGAAATCATCGGATTTCTCGTGATGTGTCGCCCTGTGCCCTGCTTTTTCGGCTGTCGGCTTTCTAGAATTTCTTAGGTTCGTGTCCGCACTTCGCAGCGGCATATATGCATTTGGCAGGTTTGCGGCTATCCCTTTATTTTGCGGCTTTCATTTTGCGACCTTCATTTTGCGGCCCCATCCATCGACAAAACTTACTTGACAAGAGGAAGGATTCCTTGTATCATTGTACTAAAGGAGTAATACAAATATCGCATATTAATGAAGTCAAATTACCGCTGTATAGTTTTATACACAATCCGTTTTATAGATGAGGAGGGATGACGAATGCTGGTAGTATCAAACCTGAGTAAGAACTACAAATCCTTTTCTCTGGATCATGTTTCTTTTACTGTCAGAGAGGGCCGGATCACCGGTTTTATCGGCAATAACGGCGCCGGTAAAACAACAACGCTGAAATGCATCTTAGGCCTGGTCCCATACGATTCCGGCCATATACTTCTTGAGGGAAGAACGATGTATCATAATGAGCTGGCGTATAAAGAGCGGATCGGCGTGGTCTTTGATGACGGATATTTTTATGATAAGTTTACTATGTCTGCTATGAAAAACATTGTGGCCGGGGCTTATGACGGCTGGGATGATTCGGAATATCACAGGTATATGGAGAAGTTTGGACTAAAGGAGTCGCAGAGGATCGATACACTTTCAAAGGGCATGAAGATGAAATTTGCGCTTGCCCTGGCGTTATCCCATCATGCGGAGATCCTGATTCTGGATGAGCCGTCCGGCGGTTTGGACCCGAAAACGCGTCAGCTATTCTGTACGGAGTTGTCAGAACAGAAAGAGAAAGGGAAGACGATCTTTTTTTCTACGCATATTACTTCTGACCTGGATAAAATCGGGGATGACATCATCCTGATTGATGAAGGGCAGATATTAGCCGCGGCATCGAAAGAGGAGTTCCTGAGACAATCAAAGCTTCCGGATCCTACAATCGAAGAGGCAATGCTGAAAATAATTGGGTGAGGAGGTGCATCATGAAGATTATTCATCTCATAAAAAAAGATCTTTTACTGGCAGGGATGTATTTCGTTTTTGCCATCATGATACTGCTTGCAGTCCCGATATTTTTAAGCAATCAGACTGTTCATATGAGCAGCGTGTATATTCTGTTCATATCGGTCAGCTTTGCCTGCTATTTCCTCTTTAATAACATTTTTTTAATGGAGGATAAGTATAAGGGCAACCTATATCTGCTGGCGGTTCCATATAAGAAAAGCATGATTGTGGCCGTAAAATATATCCTGGGTCTGCTGATAACTATACTGGAAATGCTTATATACTTTTTGCTTTCCAAAATTACGCTTCAAAATATAGTTTTAGTAAGGGAAGACTTAACCTTATCCTCCCTTTCTATTACATTTTTGGCGATGTCGGTTGTTTTAAGTATTTTCTTCCTGCTGTATTTTCGATTTTCCTATACGAAAATAAAAGCTGCGTTGCTTGTTGTAATGATTATGCTGCCCACATGGGGGCTGGTGGCTTTGTTTTCAATAATTGGGAAAAATTTGATTGCGGAAGCAATCGTAATGGATACGGGCATATCCGTATTGTTGATAGTATTGGGATTAGCTGTTATGATAGTGTCTGCGGGACTTTCTGTTAAGTTTCTCAAACAAAGAGAGTTTTGACTGGAATAAATTTAAAACATGAGGAGGAGAAGTTATGCTGGAGATACAGGAGTTGAGTAAATCATATGGGAAGCACCTTGCCGTGGATCAGGTGAGTTTTTTTATCCCGGACGGGCAGGTGGGGATTCTTCTGGGGCCGAACGGCGCAGGAAAGTCTACGATTATTAAGAGCATCGCCGGGCTTTTGAGGTACAAGGGAAGGATCGGTATACAGGGGATCCCGGCCAAGCAGCTGGAGGCCAAGAAGCTGTTTGCCTATGTACCGGAGATTCCTTCTATGTTTGAGGCGCTGACCGTGAGGGAGCATATAGAATATGTGAGGATGGCATATGGCAGCAGTACTACAGAGGAAGAGGTTACGGCGCTGCTGGAGCGGTTTGAGCTGGACGACAAGCAGGATAAGCTAGGCAATGAGCTGTCAAAAGGGATGATGCAGAAGGTCAGTATCTGCTGCGCTCTTGTCATTAAACCCAAAGTGATTCTTCTGGATGAGCCCATGGTCGGACTGGATCCCAGAGCGATTAAAGAACTGAAAGAGGTGATCCTTGAGCTGCGTGACCAGGGTGCTACCGTTCTGATCAGTACACACATGCTTGAGATGGTTGAGGAACTGTGGGATGTGATGTTTGTGATGGAGAAGAGCCACATCATAGGTTCTTATCAAAAATCAGAGGTCGGGGAAAAGGACCTGGATGCCCTGTTTTTTGAAATGACCAGTAGTTGGGAGTCAGGTGGTGAAGCATAGATGAAGGCATTATTATATCTTACAAAACGGAGTTTTATAAACAACCTGAAAAAAGCGGTGAAAAAACCGGCATCTCTGCTGGTCATGATTATCTGTATTGTTTATGCCATCTTTTTAGCGGTTATGCTGGGTCAGCTCGTAACAAAGATACATTTCAGCTCGGCAAAGGGATTGACTGTCATAATTACACTTTGGACCTTATACATTTTCCTTAGTAATTTTGCAGGCTACGCCTCTAAAAAAGGCGTTATTTTCAAGCCATCCCATGCACACTTTGTATTTACCGCCCCGATCAGTCCGAAAAAGGTCCTGCTGCACAGTGCCTGGATGAACTATCTTCTTACTATTGCGGTGAGCGTTTTATTCCTGATTGCGGGACTCACGGTATTTGGCATTACGCCGTGGAAGATGATCCTGTTTTTCCTGGTGGAGTGTGTCGTGGAAACGGTTTTTGAGG
The DNA here is from genome assembly GCF_009680135.1 of Eubacterium sp. BIOML-A2. Taxonomy (NCBI): domain Bacteria; kingdom Bacillati; phylum Bacillota; class Clostridia; order Eubacteriales; family Eubacteriaceae; genus Eubacterium; species Eubacterium sp. BIOML-A2. The sequence continues at coordinate 29,328 of NZ_WKZK01000013.1, read as the reverse complement.
TCAGTGTGATGATCTTTTTGTACACGAATGATAAAATACCTCAAAAAGTAATGAAGGCGCTTAGCACAGGGATCAAGATCTTTCTCGTGGGAGTTGCGGTTCTGATCGTTATTTATTTTAAGAAGCAGGGAGTTACACTCGAAACTGCGGCTGCATTTTTCGACTGGCCGGGGCTGCAGATGATACCGGTTGTGGGGTGGAATATCTCCGTCTACCGCCTGATTCTTCTGGGCCCGGATGTACTGAATGTAATCTGCACCGTGCTGTATCTGCTGACAGTGGCGGTGATGATCACGGCAGCCGTCCGTATGAAATGCGATGGCGACTATTACGAGGACGCCGCCAAATTTGCCGATGACTATGCGGAAATGAGAAGGCGGAAAGTAAACGGCGAGATGGTCATGTCGATAGGAGAGAAGAAAAAACGCTTCCGCCGGGTAAAGGACACATACAAAGGAACCGGTGCAAAGGCCATTTTCTACAGACAGCTGCTGGAATACAAAAAGGAAAAGTATTTTATATTTTCCAAAATGACTCTGCTATGCCTGGCCATCGCGATCCTGCTTTCCCGCGTTATGAGAGACAACGCTTTAAAATCCGGGGTGCCTCAGATGTATATGCTGGGCATTATCATGTACATGACACTGATCCTGACCGGATACCTTGGAAAATGGGAAAATGAACTGAAGACGCCCTATCTGTTTCTGATCCCGGACAGCCCGGTCAGAAAATTGTGGTACGCGACTTTGATGGAGCATATCAAGGCTCTTGTGGATGGCTGTATTTTCTGCATCCCGTTGAGTATAGCGTGGGGAATCGGGCCTGTTCAGAGCATCCTGGCAATTCTGACATACGCGGTACTGCAGGCTAACCGGCTGTATACCAAAGTCATTGCACAGTGCCTTCTGGGCGATACACTGGGTAAAACCGGGCAGGATTTTGTGCGTGCGATTTTCCAGATGACGATCCTTGGAATCGGGCTTGCAATTGCGCTGGCAGCAGGATTTATGGTTAATGTTGATTTGGTCTTTCCAATTATTTTCATTTATAGTATGATAATGACAGTAGTCATCGGTTTACTGGCCTCTATCCGTTTTTATTCTATGGAGCAGCTGGCATAGCACAGACGATTACAAATACTTTGAAAAAGATGAGTTGCAGGAGAGTTCACGAAAGTGGTCCTGCAATAATTGGGAGGTATTATTTATGCTGGAAGACAGTTACGTAACTTTAGAAATCGGAAAAGCAAAGCACATAGCACTGGTAGCCCATGACGGCAAGAAAAAAGAACTGGTGGACTGGTGTGACAGAAATAAAGACATCTTAAAGAGTCATTTCTTATGCGGAACAGGTACAACGGCGAAGTTGATTTCGGAAAGAACCGGGCTTCCGGTGAAAGGCTACTGCAGCGGTCCCCTGGGCGGTGACCAGCAGATTGGCGCTAAGATCGTGGAGGGCCAGATTGATTTTATGATCTTTCTCTGGGATCCGCTGGAGGCGCAGCCGCATGACCCGGATGTAAAGGCTCTGCTTCGAATCGCAGTGGTTTATGATATTCCGATTGCGAATAACCTGGCAACGGCGGATTTTATGCTGAATTCTAAGTTTATGAATGAGACTTACTGCAGACAGGTGGAGAATTTTAATAAGACTATTCAGGAACGGGTTGAGAGAATGAAGTAGGGGCGCTGGGGCGCTGAGAAAACGGCGGGTATGGCTTCCGGCAGAGACGTGTATACTAAAGGGCGTCCCGCAGCTCATACCCTGTGGGGGGAGCCGAAGCTGAACTGCGGAATCATGTATGCCGTTTCAGAATCCGCGCCACTTGCTAAGAAACAGTAACAGAGAAAATGTGGGGAATAGAGGTACTTGCCGCAGTTGGCCTGAATGCCGATGCATTCAGGCCGCCGGCGGCAACAGGATTTGATTTTGTGAATCAAATCCTGCCCTCTATTCCCCACATTTTCTCTGCAACTGTTTCTAAGCGCGTTCTGAGGGTTCTGAAACGGCATACATGATTCCGCAGTTCAGCTTCGGCTCCGCCCACAGGGTATGAGCTGCGGGACGCCCTTTGGGTATACACGTCTCTGCCGGAAGCCATACCCACCGTTTTCTCAGCTGGGTGCATCCGGACGGGAGGCGGCTCGGAGGATGCGGAGATAAAATATAAATGAGGGATCAGATGGAATCTTTTTTTGTTTGTTGTTTGGGGGAGGAATTTGGGCGGGATTTGAGACGATGGGAGAAACGGAAGGGATGGGGGATGAGGAGTTAAGACTGGGCGGAGTGAAATATAAGATAGCAAGAATGCGCAAAACAAATCTTGTGGAGTTTGATAATATTAGGAATTGTGAAAGGAGGAGATTTTTATGGATAAGAATGTTGTTGAGAAAGTTTCGGCGGCAATCGAGTTTATTGAGGAGCATTTGATGGAAAAGCTGGATTTGGATCGGATCTCGACTGCTGTTCATTATTCGAAGTATTATCTTCACAGAGTCTTTATGCGTACGGTTGGGCTGACAATTCATGATTATGTGCAGCGCCGGCAGCTGACGGAAGCGGCTAAGCTTTTGGTTTTTTCTGAGAAACCGATTGTTGAGATTGCGGCGGCAGCGGGGTATGAAAGCCAGCAGGCATTTACAAATATTTTTAGGGAGATGTATAAGTTGCCGCCGAATCAATATCGCAGGAATGAAAAGTTTTATCCTTTGCAGTTGAGATTTCAGTTTGAGGGGGAATATGAAATGCTTCAAAGTAAAGATTTTATGGAATGGAGTATTGATTTTGCGGCAGAAGATGATATTCCCTGCTGGATGGATCTGGTGCGTCTTGTTATTGATGGGTTTCCGCATTTGTATGAAGATGAATATGAGGCGGAACTGAAACGGCGGATTAGATGCAGGCAGGCTCTGATTTTAAAGGACGGGCCGATTGCGGTGGGGATTATGCTTTTTTCATATGAGAACGGTTGTATTGATTTTATGGGAACCCACCCTCTTTACAGGGACAAAGGGATTCCGAAGGCTTTTTTGGAGAAGGTTTCGAGCGAACTGGTAAAGGGGAAGGAGATCAGCGTTACCACTTTCAGGGAGGGTGATAAAGCGGACACAGGGCAGCGTCGGGAGATTCAGAGACTGGGCTTTTCGGAGGCGGAGCTTCTGATTGAGTTTGGCTATCCCACACAGCGCTTTGTCCTGTCTGAGGAGGCTGTAAATAATGAGTGAGCTTAGCAGAAGTGATAAGAAAACGGAAATCGAATGTGTTGAATCCGTGCAGTTTCCGGATGAGGCCGCCCACCTGGATATGATCAATGGCAAATTGGATGCCGCTCTGCAGGAGGCCCGTTCCGATCTGGAACGGATGGATCAGGAGTATATGGATGCGAAAAGGTACATGGCAGATTACCGCGGAGAACTGGATCCCCATGAAATGTTTCAGAACGAGCTGGCGCTCAGGCAGATCGACCACACGGGAGCTTTCGCCTCAGGGGTATGGGAAAAACTTTCAAAGCTGAAAGGGTCCCCCTATTTCGCCCGGATAGATTTTCAGGAAGAGGGCAGGAAAATGGCCGAAAAGTACTATATTGGGCGTTTTACTTTCAATTATGAAAATGAACTTCTGATCTATGACTGGCGCTCTCCGGTTGCCGGGATGTTTTATGACTGTGAGTCCGGACCGGCTGGATATGACGCCCCTATAGGCAGAATTGAGGGTAACCTGACACGCAAACGCCAGTTTAAGATAAAAGACGGTGAATTGGAATATACGCTGGAAAGCGCGGTAAATATTCAGGATGATGTTTTACAGCGTGAGTTGTCCCACACCTCGGATGAAAAGATGAAATCGATCATTTCCACTATCCAAAAGGAACAGAACCAAATCATCAGAAACGAAAATACCGGAACCATTCTCATTCAGGGCGTGGCAGGCTCCGGGAAAACGTCCATAGCGCTGCACCGGATTGCATTTTTACTGTACCGGTTCAAGGACAGGCTGAAGGCGGGAAATATCACAATCATTTCGCCTAATAAAGTCTTCGGAGATTACATATCTACCGTTCTTCCGGAACTGGGAGAAGAACCCATTTACGGTGTGAGCTTTACCGATATAGCCGCCGTACAGCTGGAGGGAGTCATTGCCTATGAGCCGGATAAAGACCCTCTGGAAACCAACGACGCAAAATGGTCGGAGCGGGCGCGCTTCAAATCCACTTTAGACTTTGTGGAAAAGATGGAAGCCTTTTTAGAGGAACTGCCCCACTTTATCTTTGAACCCCAAGCCTATACTTTCGGTCGCTTTACTGCAGAGGCAGACTTTATACAAAGCCGTTTCCTTGCTTACCCTTCATATCCAATCAAAAAAAGGCTGCAGCAGACCGCGGAAGATATCCATGACCATTTTGATACAGATAACTTCATGGGCGACGATATTCCACGTCCGGGAAGCATATTAAAGAGCCTGAACAAAATGCTGAAGATAAAAAGCAGCCTGGCCCTGTACAAAGCGTTCTATCAATGGATTGGACAGCCTGGCATGCTTGTATTCCCTGCAAAGCAGACCCTGGAATGGGCGGATGTATACCCGTTTCTCTATCTGCACGCGTCCTTTGAGGGCCTGCAGGAAAGCAAGCGGATCAAGCATCTGGTAATCGATGAAATGCAGGACTACACCCCCATCCAATATGCCGTCATCAACCGACTGTTTCCCTGTCCCAAAACCATCCTGGGAGATTTCGGGCAGTTTATCAATCCCAATCATCTCAACACCATCGAAGACCTGCGCCGTCAGTACAGCGAAGCAAGCCTGGTGGAATTAACCAAAAGCTACCGTTCAACATACGAAATCATCACATTTGCAAAGCAAATTCAGCAGACGGCCCGCTTAGAGCCCATAGAACGCCACGGCCCTGCCCCCCAGATGATCCCATGCGAAGACACCCGGGACGAAATCCGAAAAATCAAAAAAGCAATAAAAACCTTTCAGGAAAGCGGATACGCGTCAATGGGAATCATCCTGAAAACAAACAAAAAAGCCGCCGCAGTACATAAACAGCTCTCCCGGGATCACAAGATCCACCTGATCTCCCCCGAAAGCACCAGTTTCACCAACGGAATATCCATCACCTCCATCCAAATGTCAAAAGGCTTAGAATTCGACGAAGTCATAATCCTGGATGTAGATTCTGAAACCTACAAAACCCAATACGACAAAGGCCTCCTCTACATAGCCGCCACCAGAGCCATGCACCAGCTCACAATACTATATACCGGCTCCCCATCCCCATACCTGCCAAAGAAATAAAATAAACCAAATACCAACCGCCCGCCCAACCCAATCCGCCGCTCCCCGCGATTTCCCCCAAAATGAGCAAATCTTCCGTCTTGATGAAGCCCAGCCTGATGGAAGGGGGATGCGGTAATCCGGCGGGGACAGCTCCGGGGATTTTGCTGGCTGTCCCCGCCGGATCACCGCATCCCCCTTTCATCAGGCGCCCCTACAGCCAAATTTACTCATCCCCAAATATCTCATCTTGTGTATCGCTGTGTATTGTGTTAGTCTTGAATCATAAAGTCACGAAAGAAAACAGCAAAAAGTGAAAGCAGTAAATACAAGGAGGTCTTTCAGTATGGCTACCATTAAAGATGTAGCAAAGCGTGCGGATGTGGGAATTGCTACGGTGTCACGCATGATTAACGGAACCGGTTATGTTTCGGAAAGTTCCAGAAAAAGGATTGAGGAAGCGATCCGTGAACTCAATTTTATTCCGAACGAACGCGCGCGGAATTTATCGAGGAAAAAGTCGGGAATCATCGGGGTAATTATTCCAGATTTCCAGACGCCGTTCTATGCTTCTTTTATCCGCCAGGCAGAGATAGAGCTGTACAGATATGGGTATAAGACGATGGTCTGCAATACGGTTAAGACGAGCGACCGGGAGCAGGAATATATTGATATGCTGGACCGGAATATGGTGGATGGGATTATTACCTGCGCCCTGTCTGTGGAGGATACGGTGTACCAGCAGATCGACAAGCCGATTGTCAGTATGGACCATGATCTGGGACCTAAGATACCGCTGATCCATTCTGACCACCGCAAAGGCGGAAGGATTCTGGCGGAATATCTGGTGGAACAGGGGTGCAGGAGAGTGATCCAGATCGGCGGATTTTTCAGGGTAAATACGCCGTCCAACGACCGGTATCTGGAATTTGAAAATGTGATGAATAAATACCATATCTCAGTCCGCACGCTGGAAATGGAGTGGAATCGGATGGACTATTCCTATTATGTAAATCTGCTGAAAAATTATGAAGATGAAGTGCGGCAGGCAGATGGGATATTTGCTTCTGATATGGGGGCCATAGCGCTGTATCATTTTGTGACCGACATGGGGATAAAGGTACCCCGGGATTTGAAAATAGTGGGATATGACGGCACGGATTTTACCCGCATGGTGACACCGGTTGTGACAGCTGTCTGTCAGGATATTCCGCTCCTGGCTAAGAAATGTGTGGATACAATTATGAAACTGATACAGGGAGATCAGGATATTGAGTACCACCAGATTACGGATGTGTATCTTCAGAAGGGTGGTACTGCTTAAAGATAGAATTGTTAAAAACGACCAAAACAAGAATGATTACTATTTTATGGAAACGTTTCCTTTATGCATTGTGCTTATATGGAAACGTTTTTATAATGTTTATTAGTAACAAATAAATAAAAAATGATAAAAACGCATTGACAATAATGGTAAAAGTGCACATAATTAATATATGGCCGACAGGACATAACATTACGAACTTGTTACTGAGAATGCTCCGTAACGCATGCCCTGGCGGGCGGGTCTGCAGCAAAGGTGCAGAACAAAAGATAATCAACGCATGCGAAAGTAAAAATATCCGGATAGGAATCAAGGGTGAAATAATTTTAGAAGAAAGGAAAAAATGCAGGCACACCGATCACCCTGTGTGTATGCATCTTTCAACTACAAGCAGGCTTGTGCTTGAAAGTCTTGGTACAAAATATGAAACAGGTAAAATGGGCGGTCGTTGGCACAGGCTATATCGCCAATGAATTTGCAAAAGGGATGCAGGAAGTAGAGGATGCCGTGCTTGCGGCAGTCGTTTCAAGAAGTATCGTAAGCGGAAGGGCATTTGCCCAGAAATATGGCTGCGTTCAGGTGTATACAGACTTTGAGGGTATGCTCGAACAGGAAGAGATCGATGTTGTGTACATAGCAATTCCGAATGACTGCCATTATGCATATATCATGGCGGCGCTCGACAGAGGAATCCCTGTTTTGAGTGAGAAGCCGATGGTAGATAATCTGCGGCAGCTGGATGATGTGTTCAGAAAAGCAGAGGAGAAACAGGTCTTTGTGATGGAGGGAATGTGGACAAGATGCTTCCCGGCGGTAATAGAAGCCAGGAATTGGATAGAAAAAGGCAGGATCGGAAAACCTCTGGCCGTACACGCGTCTTTTGATATCAAACCGGACATTGACGACTGGCAGCCGTGGAAAGGCGGTGTGCAGCATGCTGCGGGAGCACTCAGAGATGTGGGGATCTACTCGCTGGCGATGGCTTATCTTGCATTCCCGGAGGGGCCTGTTCAGGCTTATTCCACAATGAAGTCTAACGGGGAAGTGGATGAGAGTTTCCATATGCTGCTGGAGTACGAAGATGGCGGGGCCGCATTTGTTGGAGGTGCATTTAATCAGGTAAGTACACCTGAGACGGAAATTGTCGGGGAAGAGGGCAGAATCATAATCGGTTCAGAGTTCTGGCATCCGACTACGGCTACACTGGTCATGAATGATGGTACTAAGGAAAAGTATATGGAGACATATCCCGCCTCCGGCTTCCAGTTTGAGATCAGGGAAGTACAAAAGTGCCTTAGAAACGGTGAGTTGGAATGCCCGCATTTTACCTGGGAAGAAAGCAGGAAGATAGCAGCCTTAATAGAAAATACAAGAAAAGACTGGGGCATTTATTACAAGGCAGACACGGAAGGAGAAGTTTAGGACATGAAGGGCGCAATCAAACAAATCTGTGTTCTGGTAGATGATCTGGATGCAGCAATGAAAAACTACTGGGAGAAATTTGGAATAGGGCCATGGGATATCCGACATTTCACGCCGGATACCGTCAGAGATTTTTATGTACATAACAAACACATTGAAACGGGATTTGATTTCATCTGTGCGGTAACCTGGGAGGGAGATGTAGAGTATGAACTGATCCAGCCGGTCGAAGGACCGAATATCTACTGGGAGTATCTGAAAAAATACGGAAGCGGCCTTCACCATTTTAAAATTGTGATTCCGGATGATGAAGAACTGAAAGCATATGTAAAAGAACTGGAGGAGAAAGGGCTCAAGGTGATGCAGACGGGGTGGATCGACAACGATGTACACTATTATGTGGATTCTCACGAGCAGCTGGGCCTGACACTCGAGCTTGGAAACGGAGGCAGAATCGGCGAGGCCCCGGAAGTATATCCGGCAAAGGATGCAAAGAGACCAGTGTCCCACAGGCAGAATATCAAGCAAATTGCAATTGTCGTGGACGATGCAGAAAAATACATGGAGAATTACGCTTATTATCTTGGAATTGACGGATGGGATGTGAGGCATTTCACACCGGAGAAGTTAAGAGACTTTAAGGTGAACGGCGCGCACATTACAGAGGGATTTGATTTTATCTGTGCAGTGAAATGGGTTGGCGGCATGGAGATCGAGATCATACAGCCCATAAAAGGAGATAACATTTACTGGGATTTCCTTGAAAAGCATGGCCCCGGGTTCCATCATATCAAAGATGTATACCCGGATGAGGAGATCAAAGAGGAATGCAGGAGACTGAGCGGATACGAAGTCCGGATCATGCAGACGGGATGGATCGATGGAGACAGCCATTATTACATGAGCACAGAGAATCTCCTCCACATGATCGTGGAATTCGGCAATGGCGGCAGGATTGAAGCGCCGGATTACGTATACTGCGCAAAGAACGGGAAATGAGAGAGTCATCTCTGGTTTTAAGCAGAGGATTCAGAGAAGCGGGCTGGGAAGGGTTTCCCGCGGACCGCATCTTCAGGAGAAAAGTAAAAGAACAGGAGCGATAAAATATGAAAAAGAAAATCGTAAGTCTGGTATTAAGTATGGCAATGGCGTCAGCACTTTTGGCAGGATGCGGCAGTGTCGAGGATTCCGGTAAGGATTCCGGCAGTAAGGCAGAGAGCGGGCAGACAGAGGATAAAGCAGATATAAAAGAGGATGGAAATTACACGATTGCAGTAGTACCAAAGCTGACGGCGCTGGCCTGGTATGAGAGAATGGAAGAGGGCGTTGATGAGTACGCAAAAGATAACGGTGTGGATGCATTCTTCACAGGGCCGTCCGAGGCAGACGGCGCGCTGCAGGCACAGTGCATTGAGGATTTAATCTCACAGGGCGTGGATGCCATCTGTGTAGTACCATTTTCCACGGAGTCACTGGAGCCGGTATTAAAGAAAGCCAGGGATCAGGGCATCGTAGTGATCACACATGAGGCTCCGGGTATGACCAATGCAGATTATGACATTGAGGCCTTCAATAACGACGAGTACGGCAATCACCTGATGGAAGCGCTTGGCGATTCCTGCCAAGGGAAAGGCGAGTATGTGCAGACGGTAGGAGCACTGACAAGCGCGTCTCATATGGAATGGGTGGCGGCAGCGGAGGCAGTGCAAAAGGAAAAATATCCGGATATGAAAAAATACGGAGACCTTATCGAGACATCCGACGACCAGGATACCGCATACAATAAAGTGAAAGAAGCACTGACGGCGAATCCGGGAATCGTGGGAATCCAGGGCTCCGCAATGCCGGACGTTGCAGGCGCCGCACTGGCTGTTGAAGAAATGGGAATGTCAGGAAAGATTAAGATCGTGGGAACGGCTCTTGTTTCCAATGCGGGTGAGTATGTAAAGAACGGCACCATTGATATGATCAGCTTCTGGGACCCGGCCCTTGCAGGAAAAGCCATGGTAGAGACGGCCGTAAAGCTCCTCAATGGCGAAACAATCGAAGACGGTGTTGATCTTGGTGTGGAAGGTTACAACGAGATGAAGCTGGATGGAAATATTTTGATTGGAAATGCATGGATTGATGTGACGAAAGACAATGTAGACGATCCAGCATATGATTTCTGATTCACGGTTAAAAAAACAGGGGTGGGAGGTTCTCAATGGAGCGGCATCCCACCTATTTTCATATTTATCAGCAGGCTGCATTACTTAACAGCTTAGACACGGAGTACTCAAAAGAAGTGGAAGAGAACTATGGATAAAATATTTCTGAGATTAGAAAACATTAAGAAAACATTCGGCGGCGTCCAGGCGCTTAAAAACGTGGAATTGGAAATCCGGGCCGGTGAGATCCACTGCCTTGCAGGAGAAAACGGATGCGGAAAATCAACGCTGATCAAGGTGATTTCCGGCGCCCATGACTCGACAGCAGGATCCATTTATATTGAAGGGGAAAAGATAGAGAAACTGACACCCATTGATTCGATCCGAAAGGGCATCCAGGTGATTTACCAGGATTTTGCGGTCTTTCCCAACCTGACGGCAGCCGAGAACATTGCCATGAATCATGCTCTTCTGACTGGTGCGAAGACTATGAACTGGAAAAGGTCCAGGGAGCTTGCCATCCGTGCAATGGAACAGATCGGCGCCCATATGGATCCGGATGTCCTGGTGGAAAGGCTTTCCATAGCCAATAAACAGATGGTGGCGATCTGCCGTGCGATTATAAATGATGCCAAACTGCTGATTCTGGACGAGCCGACAACGGCGCTTACCCAGAAGGAGGTCGGCATGCTCAACACCATAATAAGGAATCTGAAGGAAAAGGGCATGGCAATCGTGATTGTCAATCACAAACTGGATGAAATCTATGAGATCGCGGACAGGCTGACCATCTTAAGAAACGGTGAGAACGTGGCGACCGGGCCGATTGAGGAGTTTGACAGAAAACGGTTCATCAAGTGCATGACCGGGCGCGATGTGGATGAGGTGTATTACCGCCCCGAGGGCAGCAGAGAAGTCATTCTGAAAGTGGAGAATCTTACGAGAAAGGGTGCATTTAAGGATGTCAGCTTTGATCTGAAAAAGGGCGAGGTTCTTGGCATCACAGGGCTTCTGGGTTCCGGCCGCGGGGAACTGGGAGACGCGCTGTTCGGCATTGCTCCGGCCAGCGGGGGAAAGATTACGCTGAATGGAAAGCCCGTATCCATTAAGTCCATAGGGGATGCCATGAAAGCGAGAATTGGATATGTACCGGAGGACCGGCTTACCCAGGGACTTTTCCTGGACTGTACAATCCAGGAGAATACCGTGGCCGCATCCATTCGGAAATATCTGAAAAAGGGCAGGCTGAACTACCGGGAGATGTATGACGCGACGCAGGCATGGATCCGGAAAATCGGCTGTAATGCGAAGTCGCCGAAACCGCTGATCCGGACTCTTTCCGGAGGAAATGCGCAGAAAATGGTCATTGCCAAGTGGCTGAATACCAATCCGGCGCTGCTTGTGCTCAACGGCCCCACCGTGGGTGTGGATATCGGTTCTAAGGCAGACATCCATAAGATACTGAGGGAACTGGCGGAGCAGGGCGTTGGAATTATTGTGATATCGGATGATGTCAGCGAGTTGATACAGAACTGCAGCAAGATTTTGATTATGAAGAACGGCAAGACCGCCGGCAGCATCAATTCAAAGGAATTGGATGAGACAAGGCTTTCCCGGCTGCTTACAGGTGAGGAGGAGACAGTATGAAAGACAGAATAAAAAGAGGGCTGACTGCAAACGAAATGATTGTCGTATACATTATTGCCGCCCTGTGTATTCTTATTGGGGCTGTCAATCCGGCATTTGCAAGTGCATCCACGGTGGTTTCACTGCTGCGTTCCATGCTGGTAACCCTGATATTCGCAGCGTTTGAAATGATGGTTATCATTTCCGGCGGAATCGATGTTTCCTTCCCGGCTGTAGCCAGCTTTGCAATGTATGCAACGGCAATGATCATGAATGCAGCAGGGCTTAACAGTGTGGTGCTGGCTTTTATGATAGCAATCGTGATCGGTATGCTGTTTGGTTTTCTCAATTCCGTTCTGGTTGCACGACTCGGAGTTCCGCCGCTGATTGCGACGCTCGGGGTGAGCAGTGTGGCAAACGGGGCCACGCTGGCATTCCTTGGCTCCAGGGAAATCAACCGTCTTCCGGAGAGCTTTGGAAGATTGTCTAAAGTATTCATTTATGAATATGTGGGAGACAGCGGAATTACATATCAGTTGACGGCACTGATCCTGATACCGGTTGTGATCTATATCGGCCTGTGGATTCTCCTGAAATATACCATGCTGGGCCGTGGCATCTATGCGGTGGGCGGAGACAAGAATGCAGCCAGAATTGCAGGCTTTGGGGTTGTATTTATCCAGTCCTTTGTGTACATACTGGCGGGGGCGCTGGCCGGAGTCGGCGGCGTGACTTATATGATCCTGATGCGGCAGGCGCATCCACAGGTTTTGATGGGAACAGAGATGATGGTGATTGCGGCGGTTGTCATGGGCGGCACGAGAATCACAGGCGGGCACGGTTCCATATCTGGGACGATACTGGGCGTCACGCTGATAGCCCTGATTCAGAACAACCTGATCATGCTGGGGGTTCCGACCTATGCACAGACATTTGTGGTAGGGCTTTTGATCGTAGCCGGTACATCCATCACCTCACTGAGAACTAAGAAAATACAAAATAGTGTGAAAATATAGGAAGGTGGCACGATGGAAAATATAAAAAGCAGACTGAAAAATTCAGATAAAAACAGCATGATGCTATTGCTGATTGCCGTCCTTATTTTTGGAGTCATGGCAGTCCTGGCGCCTTCTTCCTTTCTTGGCATAAAAAATATCCAGGGAATGTGCACACAGTTTCCGGAATTCGGCCTGATTTCATTTGGCATGATGCTGGCCATGATCTCGGGCGGGATTGACCTGTCGCTGGTTGGAATCGCGAATTTTTCCGGGATCACTGCAGCCTATATCATGGTGAAAATGGGCGGAGGCCCTGTGTCTATTCTCCTCGGGTGCATTGCTGCTGTTATAGTGGGGGCGCTCTGCGGCTGTTTTAACGGCTTTATGATCGGATACCTTCAGATCCCCGCCATGCTGGTAACTCTGTGCGGACTGCAGCTGTACACGGGCTGTGGGCTGATGATTACAAAGGGTCCCGCAATCACTGGGCTTCCGGAAGGCTACAGCATTCTGGGAAACGGCACACTGGCTAGGGTACCGATTGCATTTATTCTTTTTATCCTGGGCGCCCTGCTTGTTTCCTTCCTGCTCCGTTCAACCGTATATGGACAGCATGTGCGGTATATGGGAACCAACTCTATGGCGTCACGGTACAGCGGGATCAATAATCTGGCGGTTACGATCAAGACGTATGCCGTATCCGGTGTGCTGGGAAGCCTGGCCGGATTGATCATGGTGTCCAGATACAATTCTGCAAAAACAGATTATGGCAGTTCTTATACACTGCTTTCCCTGCTGATTGTCGTTCTGGGCGGAACAAACCCGGATGGGGGAAAGGGCAGCGCAGTTGGGGTGCTGCTGTCTGTAATCGTGCTGCAGCTGGTGTCCAGTGCGTTCAATATCATGCGTGTCGATTCCTCTTTGAAAACATTTGTCTGGGGGGGGATACTTATAGTAGTCATAGTAATTGGGCAGATTGGGGGAAGAAAGCGGGGGCGGGAGTGAGATGGGACGCTCTGCGCCAGGCTTGCCGGGAAGGCTGCGGGGCTGTGTATGTCCTTTCCGTATGCACCCGTGCTGCCAACTGATTCTAAGAGATAATAATGCCGGGAATGTGGGCACGGGATGACACAGCGAGAGAAATTTGATAATTTCTCTCACTGGGTCATCCGGAAACATGATTCGGAATCATGTTTCCTCCCACATTCCCGGCATTATTTTCTCTAAGCATCAGTAAGCGCACTCTAGCATACGGAAAGGACATACACAGCCCCGCAACCTTCCCGGCAAGCCTGGCGCAGAGCTGGTGCATCCTGGCGGGAGGAGAGGATGGTTCTTTCATTTTTAGAGAGTTCTGTCGGGGGCAGACTATGGAAAGGCTGCACGTTGGGTCTTGATTATAATAGGTGGTATTTTGGTTAGTTTTTATTATTTCCTTGGAGGGAGTGTGGATCTGTTGAGGGAGCGAACTTGTTATAGTACCTCATGGAATCTTCAGGGGTTAAGGAGAAGCCTTTTGACAGTTTGGTCAAGATGGTTTCCTTACTGTATCCTTCTTCTGTATAATCTTTTACTAGTACTTTGATTCCTTTCTCAAGCCCCTTCCCAATTCCTTCTTGATATAAGTCATCCAATGCTTTACATATAGTTATGGTTCCTCCTTTTTCCGTAATTGACGCTTTTAGATGTTGCGCTGATCCCAGCATTGTGCGAACGGCATTATAGGAATCCTGATCGATTTGTGCGAAATATGAGTTATGATTCAGCACATAATCTTTCATATCCTCTTTGGTTTTCTATATTTTAACATGTCAAATATGATCTGTAAATCAGTTTGAAAACACTCCAGGTTTTCTAATTTTTTCGGATCTATCAGGTTGATTCTGTAATTTGGGACATACTTCTTCAGCATTTGGCAGTCTTTCCTGTCTATCCCAAGGAGTCCGTGCAGATCCAGGCTGCCATCCCAGTCCTCTTCGCCGTAGTAAAAAACAATATTCAGGACTGGCGATAATAAATCCATTTTTTTCAGCCCGGAAAGAAATTCAGCCGATTCTTTTAAATCCTTTTTCATTATTTTCTTTTCTGTTACAAATAAAATATCTATAAAATCACCCCAAAGGATAACCTACAAGGAAACGATTTGATTGTATATTTCAGATATACGAAGTATAATTGACGAAGGAGGGAATGGAATTGGAGTATTTAACATCAAATGAAATCGCAAAAAAATGGAATGTCAGCAGCAGAATGGTTGCTTACTATTGTAAAGCAGGAAAAATTGTGGGCGCAATTATGAGGGGGAAAACATGGCTGATTCCTGCTCACGCAGAAAAGCCGAGTGACCACCGTTATCGAAAAAATAAGATGATGGTTCAGGACAATCCAGAACTTCAAGGCGCCTTGCAGAGCATTAACAAGCTGGATTCAGATAACAGCACTGTTTACAGAGCAAAGGATTTATATCAAAATCTTGGCCTTACGAGGGAAACCCTGCGTTACTACGAAGAGATTGGATTGATTGCACCGGAACGGAATCAGAGCAGCCAATACCGGGAATTTACCTTTGAAGATGTTTCCCGCCTGATGTCCATTGACTTTTATAAGAAACGTGGGTTTTCGCCGTTAGAAATCCGAGAGTTGACAGCAGCCGGGAAGCATAGCGATTTAGACGTGCTGGATAAAAAAATCAGCGATATAGAAGAAACGATTCGAGCCGGACAGCGGATTCTGGGGCGGCTGGCAGAGACAAAAGCGTTCTGTGAATATGCCGCACAGTCTAAAAAAGTATTCTCAGTGAAGGAACTTCCGCCCTATTGGGTTTTGGAAACCTTTGACGCGGTATCCTCTCTGAAAGAGTATCAGGAGCGGGTACTAGTATCGCTGGATTTACAGGAAGAAGATATTTTATCGAACCTGGTGCGTGTCGTTACCTTTGATTCAGCCGGATATAAAGGCACGAAGATGTGTCTGGTAAGTAAGGCTTCTAATGAAAGAAAAGCGGCGGGAAGATTGACTTTGGAATACGGCAGGTGTCTGCATACGGTTTTTGACGCGGACAGCCATGACGATTCTCTGATGGAGAAAATGTTTTTTGAAAGCCATACATGGGCCGCTGATCATCAGGAGAGCTTCCGGGGCGTTGTCTATATTTTTGTCCGATTTGTGGAAATGGCTGAATTGGGGGAGCGCAATTTTTACGAGGTTTGGATTCCGCTGAAATAAATAAAAAGCCTATTGACTTGGGGGCTTCCACCACCTTTATACTATTTTATGAAAGGTGGTGGTGCGGTGAAGATCAGAAGCTATGGCAGGGATTATACGCTTGTAGTTGTGGGCCAAATCGTCTCGTTATTTGGCAATGCAATTCTGCGATTTTCCCTGCCTTTATATCTGCTGAGGGAAACCCATCCCGGTCATTGGCGCGGGAATGGTTTCAATGGGGATTGCGATATATTCGAAAAAAGTACTCAAGAAATTAGGAGGAAACAGCGCTGAGACTAAGAAGAGGTGAACGGAATTGAATTTAAAAGGAAAGAAGGTTTTAAGGGTGACAGTGATTCTGTTGGGCACGCTTGTCGCATTCATTGTCCTGTTGTTCATATTGTTGTGGCTCAATAGTCCGGGCAGGATCGAGCCGCAGGCTCATACAAACGGAAAGCCCATAGAAGGCAGTATATCGGAGATCGTGCGGATGCCTATTGGCGGCGTGGAGCAGGGCATGATCATCCAGGGGATAAATCAAGATAACCCCATACTGCTGTTTTTGCACGGCGGGCCGGGAAACCCCGAATATGTCATGGCAAAAGAGGCGGGGGTAAAGCTGGAGGAAGCGTTCACAGTTTGTTATTGGGAGCAGAGAGGAAGCGGCATGTCATACTCCTCCTCGATTCCCAAGGGCAGCATCACGCTGGAGCAGATGGTGTCCGACACCATAGAGGTTACGAATTACCTGCGGGAGCGGTTTGGCAAAGAAAAAATATATATCATGGGTCACTCATGGGGGTCCTTCCTGGGAATCCATGCTGCATATGAACATCCTGAACTATATAAGGCTTACCTGGGAATCGGGCAGGTCGTCAATCAATTTGAATCTGAAAAATTGAGCTATGATGTTCTGCTTGCAGCCGCAGAGGAAAAAAATGACCAGCAGGCCATAGACAAGCTGAAAAAGTATACATTGACGGTCCCCTCCGATGTAACGACGGAGTATCTTATGCTCCGCTCAGATTTGCTGAGTAAATATGGATATGGTGTATACCACATTGCCAAATCCAAAATGGAACTGCTGATGCCTGTTATGAGCGCGAAGGAATATACGATAAAGGATAAATACGGCTATGCAATGGGGGCATTGCTCAGTCTGGAACAGCCAATGAATCAAGCGCAGTATACCACTGATTTGAACGAAACAGTTCCGGCCCTGGAGATTCCCGTGTATATCTTCCACGGGTCCTATGACAGGCAGGTATCCTTCGACTTGTCAAAGGCATATTTTGAACAGTTGCAAGCGCCGCATAAGGCGTTTTATAGTTTTGAAGAATCCGCCCACAGCCCATTTCTGGAAGAGCCGGAGCGCTTCATGGAGATTGTGAGACGGGAGGTGCTGAAAAACGAGGGTTGTGCGCTCTACGGCCTGACGGCACCATCCGGTTCCATCATGTGGTGCTTGTAGAGAACTGATGGTTCAGCTTATGCCTGAAAACTATCGGGAGATTGAAATTTTCCTTGACTTTGAAACAGAAAAGGTTGTTACACTTGGGGAACTTACTCCCGATTGGTGGATATGAACAATTTTGATTAAGGAGTACAATGGCCAGAAGGGTTTAGTTGAACTTACAGTCACATCAAACATGACGCCTATATGTCGTGCTTGGTGTGCTATAATAAGCGCATTGAACAATGCAGCGGTATCTAAATTAGGCAAAGCTATGAAAATGGTTGTAAATTGCTTTCTTACTTCTGGTATGACTATGAAAGAAACTTCTGCAAAAATGGACGTTTCTATAGAGGATTTAACAACGCTGCTGAACAGTTAACTTCTCAATATAACAGGAAGCTGAGAATTATAGAGAAGTTGACAAATCAGAATTGCAAAGGAGAATTAACAATGAAAAAAATCGGATTAGGGATTTCAATATTACTCTTCGCTATCGTAATCTCTCTTTCTTCATCAGGAATGGGATTGCTTACTATGGGGATTGGTATTGTAGGATTGATTTTTTCACTCATTGGATTTATGGAACATGAGTAAACAAATTCCAGTTTGGCGGAAAAAAACTGAAAATTGTTGGTATAAAGAAATAAAATGCGTGGGCTGCAGTGTATGCACGACGCTGTGTCCAATGGGCAATTTGTCAGTTGAAAATCAAATGGCGGTACATCACAATCGATGCACCATGTGTTATCGCTGCATCAGTCATTGTCAGCATCAGGCGATTACGCTGTTAGGCGATACCTTGCATGAACAATGCAGAATTGAGAATAACCTGTAACGGGTAAATCAGGCGATTATATTTTGCGGCATTTTATGGAGAAACGCCGGTTAGATCGGAAAATAGTTGATAAAAGCAGGAGGATAATTATATGTCACGAATATCAAACATTGAAATTAAACAAGAGCCGGAGCATTACACGCTAACAATTCGTAAGACGATTAATTTTATGAAAGACTATTCAGATTTTGCAATGCAGGCGTTTGCGTTGACTGGCGATTACTTGAATGAAATGAATGTATATCCCATAAGCGGCCCCGTTGTCTGCTTCCATAATCAAGAGCTGGAAAGCCTTGATGTGGAAATGGGTTGGCAAATTGCTCAAAAAATTGAGAATAGAGATATTATGCTATGCAATATGATACCAACCCGAAAGGTCGTATCGGCAATTGATTTAGGCCCTTATGAGAAGCAAGACCCTACGCTGATGGATATATTTGAATGGGTAAAAGAAAATGGGTATGAACCGCAAGGCTCAATTTACTATTATTATTTGAATGATACTGAACGGCCAGAAGCAGAGTATCTCACTCAAATGTCAATGCCAATCAAACAGGCAGACGAAGAATATGGAAGCTGCGGTTGCGAATTAGACCCAATGTATAAAAGAGCTTTAGAATTGATTTAACAGCACTTTCAATTCCGGTTTAAAGAGAAGATGATCTGATTCAGCATTTGGCAGTCTTTCCTGTCTATCCTTTCATTTCGCCTCCTTTTCCTAAAAACATCCCGCTTGACATACAAAACCCAATGCCGTAAGATTATTCTTGATGTATTGAAAAGTCTGCATTTCAGCGCATTGCAGAGAAAAAGCAGATTTGAGGCAAGCAAAACTAAAGAGAGGTTTGAGAGTGAAATGAAAAGAGAAAAGTTTGGTTCCAGGCTGGGATTTATCCTGATATCAGCAGGATGCGCCATCGGTCTGGGTAATGTCTGGCGGTTCCCCTTCATTACGGGGCAGTACGGAGGGGCTGCGTTTGTATTGATTTATCTGTTTTTCCTATTGGTTCTGGGGCTGCCGATTATGGTAATGGAGTTTGCCGTAGGGAGAGCAAGCCAGGTGAGCGCTGCCTTATCCTTTGACAGGCTGGAGCCTGAAGGGACAAAGTGGCACTGGTATAAGTACGGTGCAATGGCAGGCAACTATCTTCTGATGATGTTCTATACGACAATCGGAGGCTGGATGCTGCTGTATTTTATTAAAATGGCAGGCGGCAGATTCGAGGGTCTGAACGCAGAAGAGATTGCCGGTGAGTTCGGCGCGCTGACCGCCCGTCCGGTTCTTATGGCTGTCTGCATGATCATTGTAGTAGCACTTTGCTTTGGAATCTGCAGCAAGGGCCTGCAGAAAGGCGTGGAAAAAATCACGAAAGTGATGATGCTGATTCTGCTGGCGCTGATGATTATACTGGCAGTACGTTCCGCAACTCTTGAGGGTGCAGGAGAGGGTCTGCGTTTCTATCTGTCCCCTGACTTTTCAAAGGTAAAAGAAGCCGGGATTATGGATGTGGTATTCGCGGCCATGGGACAGGCGTTTTTTACCCTGAGCCTTGGTATTGGAGCGATCGCCATATTTGGAAGTTATATAGATAAGAAGAGAACCCTGACAGGAGAGGCTGTCTGCGTTACGGTTCTGGATACATGTGTGGCCCTGGTTGCAGGCCTGATTATCTTCCCTGCGTGTTTTGCATTTGGGGTAAAGCCGGACAGCGGGCCAAGCCTGATCTTCATTACCCTTCCCAACATTTTCAATTCCATGAGCGGAGGGCGGATCTGGGGAACTTTATTTTTCCTCTGCATGTTTTTCGCAGCCGCCTCGACAATCATTGCAGTATTTGAAAATATCATATCCTTTGCCATGGATCTGACGGGATGCAGCCGTGGGAAAGCAGTGCTCACCAACTTGGGAGCGATTATCGTCCTCTCCCTACCATGTGTACTGGGCTTCAACATCTGGAGCGGCTTCGCCCCCATGGGTGCAGGCACAAACGTACTGGACTTTGAAGACTTCCTCGTAAGCAACAATCTCCTCCCTCTGGGCAGCCTGATCTACCTCCTGTTCTGCACCAGCCGCATCGGATGGGGATGGAAAAACTTCTGTAAAGAAGCCAACACAGGCGCCGGAATTAAATTTCCAAAATGGGCCAGAATCTATGTTTCCTATATCCTGCCCCTGGTGGTACTGTTCATTTTCGTACAAGGATACTGGTCACTGTTCCATAAATAACGGATATAAAATGAAAAAGTTTTATAGCAATATGTGCGTATTTTATAAGGTGCCGCATTCGACCGCCTGTTCTTTCTAAAGATTTACCCAGAGCGATTATGTTGAAACCGCCGTGCTTCTTGTGTGGAAGCCTTGTTATTACGGGCGTTTACGGGATCTTTAGAGAGATATGATGTTGTGTTTTGGGGAAGGTGAGATGGATAAGTTTCCGCAGTTAGTGGGATGAGGTAATGCCAGATCGCTCAAAAATAAGGGCTTTGTTGAATAAAAGACGCAATCAAACAAAACCCTTATTATTTGGAAAAAGATATACTAAGAGGCCAAACTCAATACAAGTTAACGAATACTTAACCTATGTAAGTGTAAGGGGATATAGTTCAATTAGTATATTGATTTAAATGTACCATTAAAAAATGGGAGCCCGCCCGTGACTCCCTTACTTGATACAATAGTATCTTCGGCACCCGTCCGAAGATTATTGTAATAATATTCATATGTATAACTAATGAAAAATATACTTAAATTATAATAATAAAGGGAACTCACTCGTAGTCACCTTATTTGAAAAATAATAATATTACCCCGCCCGTGAGTAATCTTCTTGTATTCTTATATTAGCATGAACTAGATGTTTTGTCTACGTATTTTTTGAATGTTTTTCTAAAAAGTTTTCCAGAGCCTTAATATCTGAAAAATCGAATTTATCTAAAAGAGCCTGATAGTTAGCTAGAATTAGTTGGTAACTGGCTATCTCTTTATTTAAATCGTTTCTTATATTTTTCAACTTTTCTATGTATTGAAGTTTATCGTTAAAGGTATTCTGCATGGTTTGATAGTAATGATTTAAGTCGAGGGATAATGAAATTGCATAATCAATTTTTTTCATTTCATCAGGAGTAAGATTTACTACATAATCACCAAGCCGTGCTTTGCTGATACATACAATATTACCTAGGAGTACATTGCCGTCTAATACTACATCACCGTTAGAGTCCAATTTATCTACAATTGGAATAACAATCGGCAAGGATGAGGTTGTATGTGTGATAGGTGCTACTATCGTGTTAGGTGAAGATTTATTTGCAGAGTTATGCTGTAGAATTACACATGGACGGGCATTTGTCTCCTCCCCATAGGCGACTTTAAATGACTTAGATGCCATTGCTATACACGACCCATAGAGAGCTTAGTAGTCGATAATTGGGATAACAACATTACGCAGAATATCCGCGTTTTATTTAGCCGTTCTCCGCAAATGATCAGCTTTCAGTAAGCCGGCCTTCTTTCCTCCCCACTCCGCGGCAGAACTTCCTCTTTGCACTGGCGTCCCCAACAAAAGTGGGGGTGGAAATGTCTGATAATTTGACGTATAATGTCAATATGGTATAAATAGTATGAAAATACATACATTGAAGTGCTATCATACAGAAAATAACATGACTTCGGGTGGGCGTCCGGAGATATCGGAATAAAAGGGGAAGGAAGGGATTTCATGAATGTTAAATCGCTTCGAAAGAAGCTTGGCAGCCGTTATGGTTCCGCCGTCACGGTTCGGGTGGAGGATGGATGTATCGTCGTCTCCGGGCAGTTGAAGAGCTGGGATGATATCGTGGCGGCATGCTGTATGTGTGTGGACAAAAAGTCCGGCATGCATGTGGTAAATGATATCTGTCTGGAGGGAGCAGAAAGACCTCCTGTGCGGCTTCCGTCGTTTCGGGACCAGTCGCTGGAGGGGAGCCGTCCGGATGTCCTGATCATCGGGGGCGGTATTTCGGGAACGAGTATTGCAAGAGAACTGTCTAAATGGAAACTGGACATTCTGCTTGTAGACAAAGAGGCGGATCTGGCTGTGCAGGCGTCCGGCAGGAATGACGGGGAGGTCCACCCGGGAGTGGATTTGAATAAGGGCAGCCTAAAGCAGCATTATGTCCTGCTTGGCAATAAGATGTATGACAGGGTCTGCAGAGACTTAAGTGTTCCTTTCGAGCGCTGCGGGCAGTATGTCGGTTTCACAGACTGGTGGATGTATCCTGCCGTATGGGCCTATGCCTGGCAGAGAAAACACATATGTAAAGTGACGGATACCCGCATGATGAGCAGAAAAGAACTGGCAGACAGAGAGCCGAATCTGAATCCGGAATTTAAGTTTGCCATGTACAATTCCTCGGCTGGCTGTGTCTGCCCGTACGGACTCACGATCGCCTATGGGGAAAATGCGGTTGAGAACGGAGCCAGGATATCTTTGAACACGGCGGTGCTGGGAATGGAACTGACAGATGGAAAGATCGTTTCCGTGGAGACAAACAGAGGCAGGATTTATCCTGAAATCGTGGTCAACGCGGCAGGAGTGCTTGCCGAAGACATTGCGGAAATGGCGGGCGACAGGTTTTATTCGATTCACCCGAGGCGGGGAACGAACTCCATACTGGATAAGAAGGCCGGCTCTCTTGTGATGGGGATCTCATCCATAAAAACATGGAAGACGAACGCCTCTCACACAAAGGGAGGCGGAATCCTCCACACAGTACATGATAATCTGCTGGTCGGGCCCAATGCGGTAGAGACGCCGGAAAAAGAGAATTATGCCACAAGCAAAAACAGCATTGATGCCGTTTTTGCAAAACAGAAAATGACTGCGAAAGCACTGAGTGAACGGGATATTATTACCTATTTTACCGGCGTCAGGGCCGCGACCTTTGAGGAAGATTTTATTATTGAAAAGGGACATAAAACCCGGAACCTGATCCACTGTGCCGGCATACAGTCACCGGGGCTGACGACGGCGCCGGCAGTGGCGCTGGACGTCGAAAAGATGGTAGTGGAAGCACTGGAAAAGAAGAGGAAAGTAGAGCCCAATCCGGATTTTGATCCCGTGCGCAAGGCGCCTCCGGTTCTGAGCAGGCTTTCTGATGAAGAAAGGAACCACCTAATTCGGGAAAATCCTGATTATGGAGAGATCGTCTGCCGTTGTGAAGAAATCAGTAAAGGGGAAATACTGGATGCCCTGAAGTCTCCGATATGTGTACCTACGGTTGATGGGATTAAAAAAAGGGTCCGACCGGGGATGGGGAGATGCCAGGGAGGATTCTGCATGCCTCTTGTGACGAAGATCATCAGTGAATATCTGCGGGTTCCGGAAGAGCAGGTGAGAAAAGCAGGGGAGGGAACCGAAATCCTTCTGCGCGATACGAAGAAAATACAAAAGTCGGGGGAGGCGGCAGAGATATGAAAGCGTATGATGTCATAATAATCGGCGGCGGCCCCGCAGGTCTGGCGGCAGCCATATCGGCGGATAAGCAGGGGGCAAAAGTTCTGCTGCTAGAGAGAGAGGCAAGGCTGGGCGGTATTTTGAAGCAGTGCATCCATGATGGCTTTGGGCTGGTTCGCTTTGGAGAGAAGCTCTCCGGGCCGGAATATGTGGAACGTTTTCTAGGCGAATTCCGGGAAAGGAAAATAGAAGCAGAGCTTCTGACCTTTGTAACAAAGATGGAAAAGAAGGACGGAGTGTTTGCGCTGACAGCTGTAAACCGGCGGGGTGTGCAGCAGTACATGGCAAAAGCGCTGGTACTTGCCACGGGCTGCAGGGAGAGAACGGCAAAGCAGGTGCAGATTCACGGTACCCGCCCGGCTGGAATTATGACGGCTGGAACGGCCCAGCACTTTGTGAATCTGCAGGGGAAGATGCCGACAGAGCGCTGTGTGATTCTGGGCAGCGGTGATATCGGACTGATCATGGCAAGGCGGCTGACGCTGGAAGGCGCCCGGGTGCTGGGAGTCTACGAGGTGAAGCCGCAGCCCTCGGGACTTACGAGAAATATTATACAATGCCTGGAGGATTACGATATTCCTCTTCATTTGTCCCATACGGTCACAAGAGTATTCGGGGAGGAACGACTGACGGCAGTAGAGGTGGCGGAAGTGGATGAGCATATGAACCCAATAGAATCCACCAAAAAAAGAATAGCATGCGATGCATTAATTTTGTCTGTGGGTTTGATACCAGAGAATGAAATGGCGGAAAAACTGGGGATCAGGCTGGACAGCCGTACAAAGGGTCCTTTCTGCGATAATCATTTCATGACGGAGACTGCAGGCGCTTTCTCCTGTGGGAACGCACTGCATGTCAATGATCTGGTGGACTATGTGTCTGAGAGCGGCGAACTGGCTGGAACTGCCGCCGCAAAATACGCATTTGAAGCATCCTGCGGCGGCAGCGGTACAGCCGAAAAGGCAGCGGAGCTGGAGCTGTCCGTGGATTCTTCCCTGCAGTATATTGTTCCACAGAAGCTGCGCATAGGTACAGGCGGTGAGAAGGTGGTTTTCTATTTCCGCAGCAGGGAGAGTGTTGCAGTTGGAAACTTTGTGTTCACCGTGAATGGAAAAGAGGTTTTTATCAAAAAGTACCGGAATCTGAAGCCGCCGGAGATGGAACGGCTGGAATTGGAGCTGAGCCTGTTCGGGGCAGCGCCGGGCAGCAGGATTGAAGCTGCAGTCCGAAAGGAGGCGGGAGCATGAAAGAGTTAACCTGTATTGTATGCCCGAACGGATGCCGCCTTGAAGCAGAGGAGAAAGACGGAAAATGGATTGTCCGGGGCAACCAGTGTAAAAGGGGAGAACACTTTGCCATAGAAGAAATGACGCATCCCATGCGCACAATCAGCACCACTGTGAGTACGGTTTTTCCGGAAGCGCCTGTGATCTCCGTGCGGGTTTCGGCGGAGATTCCGAAAGAACGGATTTTTGATGTGATGAGGGAAATTAATAAAGTGACGGTCCGGGACAGATTTGCAGCGGGCACTCCGGTCATTAGAAATGTGCTGGGACTTGGTGTGGACGTGATCGTGACGAGCGGTATTCTAAAAGAAGAGAACAGTATATGCCAGAAGGGAGAAGAGCAGCTATGAGCAAGCCGTACAAAGATTTTGAACCAAAATGGGTGAAAACACCTGCGCCAAAGGATAGTTACAGATCTATTTTCCGGTGGGGGGATCCGGAATATGTGAAGTATCCGAAGGAATCCCTTTATAAAATGATGAAACAGATATTTAATATGACGGATGAGGATTTCAGTTCTTATGACGGAGACATTGGGATGGATCCGGTGAAGCTGGACGTTCCGTGTGATCTGGCGCAGGAGCATATGGAAGCGCTGAAGAAAATTGTGGGAGAGGAATTCGTTACCGCGGAGGATTACCCAAGGCTTGCAGTGGCATACGGGAAGACCGGTTATGATGCGGCCAGGCTGAGACAGCGCAAGATTGAAAATCTGCCCGATGTGGTTGTATATCCGGGCACCACGAAGCAGATCGAAGAGATCGTAGCATACTGCACAAAACACAGTATCCCTCTTTATGTGTACGGAGGAGGAAGCAGTGTGACCCGCGGCGTGGAACCGGTAAAGGGCGGAGTTTCCCTGGATATGCGAAAACGCTATAACAAGATCGTCTCTTTCAATGAGAAGGACCAGACAATCACCGTGCAGAGCGGCATGTCCGGACCGAAACTGGAAAGAGCGCTGAATCATGCCCAGAAACTCATGGGTGCAAAACGCGCCTATACTTGCGGCCATTTTCCGCAGTCCTTTGAGTACAGCAGCGTGGGCGGCTGGGTCGTTACCAGGGGGGCAGGGCAGAACAGTACCTATTATGGATGTATTACCGATATTGTGCTTTCACAGAAATATGCGACGCCAATCGGAAATATGCAGACCAGTCATTATCCACGGGAGGCAACCGGCCCGAACCTGAATGAGATTATGATGGGAAGCGAGGGGACTTTCGGCGTACTGACAGAGGTGACGCTGAAAGTGTTCCGGTATATGCCAGAGAACAGAAAACGGTTTTCTTATATATTCAAAGACTGGAGGACCGCCCAGGAGGCGGCAAGGGAAATGATGCAGTGCGAGGCCGGATACTCCTCTGTATTCCGACTGTCTGACCCGGAAGAAACGAATCTGATGCTCCGGCTCTATAATGTAGACGAGACGCCCCTGTGGAAACTGCTGGATACCCGCGGATATGCGGACATGGAGCGCTGCCTGTTCCTGGGATTTACGGATGGGGAGAAGGGATTTTCCGAAAATGTGGCTAAAAATATCCGCAGAATCGCAAAGGAGTACGGCGGAATGAGCCTGACTTCTTTCGTGACAAAGAGCTGGGAAAAGGGCAGGTTTACAGATCCGTATCTCAGAGATACGCTGCTGGACTTTGGCATTATGACAGACACGCTGGAGTGCTCCGTGAACTGGTCCAATATGGGCAGAGTGCATGAAGAGGTGCGCAAGGTCTGCCATGCCCTGCCTAATACGATTGTAACAACGCATATGTCCCACTGTTATCCGCAGGGGGCCAATCTGTATTTTATTTTCATCACACGAATGGACGATGCAGAGGCATTTAAGGCATATCATGCAACTATTCTGGATGCAATTCAGAAGTCCGGGGCAGCCATGAGCCATCATCATGGCATCGGAAAGATGTTCGCACCGTGGCTGGAAGGCCAGATTGGACGCAATGAGTATGGCGTCATCCGCGCCCTGAAGAATTATTTTGACCCCGGATATAACATGAATCCGGGCGGGACGCTGGGGCTGGATCTGCCGGAAGAGGAAAAGCGCTTTTTGAGAGAGGATATTCATTAGGACATCCGGGACTGGTGAAATAAGCGTATCCTTATGGAGGGAAGACCATGGGAGTAAAAGAAGAAAGGATCGTACTGACCTTTGATGTGGGAACCCAGAGTTCCCGCGCTCTGTTGATCAACAACCGGGGGGAGATACTGGGAAAGGGACAGATCAGGCATGATCCGCCCTACATTTCCAGAGAACCTGACTGGGCCGAGCAGGATGCGGACTTTTATTACCGCAGTATCTGTGAAGCTGCGCAGAAATTAAAGGCTGAAACCAGCCTGTGGGATCGGATTGAAGCCGTTTCTGTGACGACGATCCGCGACACGGTTATTTGTGTGGATAAAGTGGGAAAGCCCCTGCGCCCTGCAATCGTCTGGCTGGACAAAAGAAAAGCGGAAGGCGGCCCCAAGTTTTCACAGGTCACACGGATGATGCTTAAGGCCGTAGGGATGGAAGAGACTGCAAAAGTCCAGTACCAGAAAGCACACTGCAACTGGATCATGCAGAAAGAGGCGGATATCTGGGCCAGGACAGAGAAATATCTTCTGCTCAGCGGTTATCTGACATTTCTCCTGACGGGCAATATGACGGATGCAGCAGCCTGCCTGGTGGGGCGCCTACCGATAGACAGCCAGTGCAGGAACTGGCAGCGGAAAGGGGCTCTGACCCGCCCGGTATTCGATGTGGAACCGGATAAGCTTTGCGAGGTCAGGGAATCCGGGGAGCTATTGGGGAATATCACGAGGAAGGCGGCGGAGGATACCGGCCTCAGGGAAGGTCTTCCGGTGCTGGCATCCGGCTCAGATAAAGCCTGTGAAATACTGGGCCTGGGCTGCATTTCCAAGGAGAAAGCCGCCATTGGGTTCGGCACCACAGCCACAATCACATTCAACATCAGCCGCTATCTCGAACCGGAGCGTTTTATTCCGCCTTATCCGTCCGTAATCCCTGGCTGGTACAACCCGGAAATCGAGATTTACAGGGGATACTGGCTGATATCCTGGTTCAAAAAAGAATTTGCCGAAAAAGAGGTAAAACAGGCGGAGCTGCTGGGCGTAACTGCAGAACAGCTGCTGAACAAGCGTCTGAAAGAGGTTCCGGCAGGCTGCGGTGGCCTCCTCTTCCAGCCCTACTTCACACCAAACGTGACGATGCCGGTAGCCAGAGGAGCCATCATAGGATTCTCCGACCAGCACACAAGGATTCATCTGTACCGCGCAATCATAGAAGGCATCAACTTCGCCCTGATGGACGGCATGCGCTTACTGGAAAAACGTTCCGGCCACACATTCAAAGAGATCAGGCTGGGAGGCGGAGGATCCCAAAGCGATGAAATATGCCAGATCACGGCCGACATGTTCGGCATACCGGTCAAACGAATGCAGAGCCATGAGGCCACTGGAATAGGGAGTGCTATGGCGGCATTCGTAGGCATGGGAGAGTTTATAAATTACGAGGAAGCGCAGGAGTCTATGGTGCACCTGAAAGATGTATTTGAACCGGATATGAATCAACACCAAATATATCACGATCTTTATCATGATGTGTATCAAAATATATACGGGAAGCTGGTGCCGCTATACGAAAAGCTGCATGAAATATATCACAAGAAAATCGGGAGTTAGTGACGCGCTTTAGTCGCGGCACGGATGGGGACGCTCCATGAAGGGATAGCCGAAAACCTCCCGGAGAACATCCATGTCCTTTCAAAAATGCGGCCGCGGACCTAAGAAATTCTAGGCGGGAAACAGCCC
>NZ_WKZK01000013.1:0-381 GCF_009680135.1 Eubacterium sp. BIOML-A2 | reverse complement strand
ACCAAGAATTTCTAAGGTTCGCTTTGAGCGTTTTTGAAAGGGCATGGATGTTCTCCGGGAGGCTTTCGGCTATCCCTTCATGGAGCTGGCGCATCCAACCGGCAGGAAAAAGCTCGTTTCTAAGGTGGGGCCTCAAACGGGGGCAGCGTATGGATATAGAATTGTCGGTTCTTTTATGTCCCCAGTAGGTGTACATAAACAAGGTGATGCGACTTACAGTTCATACACATCTGGAAGATGAAAAGACACGCATAGCCAATCCACATCCGCTGCCCTGGTCCGGGATCCCACCCAGTTGGCGGGCTTTCCTGCCGATTGGATGAGCCAGCTTTATGACAGGGAGGCCGGGGAGATGCTGGGGCTGTATATGCCGTTGCGAAA
>NZ_WKZK01000130.1:0-1499 GCF_009680135.1 Eubacterium sp. BIOML-A2 | reverse complement strand
ACCGGACAGCAGTCCTCCATCTTTTCCCGGGACAGCACTTCCAGCTTCACCACCATATGGGCCGCAACCGGGGAGGTCATCCAGAGGAATACGATCAGGAACAGGATCTTAATGCTCGAGAAGGCAAACCCATTGAAAACCACCGCACCCAGCAGCATCAGCCCGCAGCCCAGGGTATCCCCGATGGCCGCTGCGTGCATCCGGTTCAGCACATATTTAAACCGGAAAACGCCGATAAACTGTATGATATAAAAGACAAGCCCCGCTGCCATGCATACGGCCCCTGCCAGAAAGCGGATCCATTCAAGAACCATCCTCCAGCGCTCCCTCCTCCCTCTTTTTTCGTTTCTCATTGCGTGCACGGCAGGCCCCGATATAGATCTGCGACAGGATCACCACCCCCAGGAAACTGATCAGGCCGTAAATCAGGCTGATGTCCAGCAAGTAGGATTCCTCCAGCAGCAGGCCCAGCAGCGCGATGGTTGCAATCACGATCCCGCCCAGCATGTTCACCGCCAGCAGGCGGTCTGCCACCGAAGGCCCCAGCACCAGACGCAGCAGGCACAGAAGGAACATCACGCAGAGCACTGCCAGCACCACGATTAAAAACTTCTCACTCAATGCCCCCAATACGGGGATGTCATGGAACATCGCCTTTTCCTCCTCCCTCTGCCGCAGCCTCCAGCTCCACAAGCTTTTCCACAAAGCCCGATTCGTGGATCCCCACCGCGTATTCCCGGTCCAGGCTGTGCACAATGTAGTTCCCCTCCTCCAGGTCCGCGGTGATCGTCCCCGGGGTCAGGGTGATGGAATTGGCCAGCACCGTCTGCCCCGTCTGGGTCCGGATCCCGGTTTTGAAGCGGACAAGCACCGGCTCCGGCTCCCGGTCAAACTCCAGAACCAGCTTCGACACCGCCAGGGCCGCCTTAATTACCTCCACCACCAGGAACACCACATACTTTAAGATCATCCCGGTACACTTTACAATCACCAGCTCCCGCTTCGGGGAGTACTCCATAAATTTATATAAGAACAAATATAAAGCGCCGCAGATCACCGCGCCGAATATTGCAATTTCCAATGTAATCCTGCCGTTTAATATAATCCACAGTACAAACAAAACAATGAACATCCCATCACCTCATCGGTTTCCTACGAATTTTCCGCAGCCGTTCAGGCAGACCTGTCTAAATGGTTGCGGTTCCCCTGCTTTTTGCTTCTAAAATGGCGCGCAGGATACATACTGTATAATATCTGCGCGCCTCTTTTTTATTTCACAGGCATGAACTCTGCTTTTATTCCCCCGCCTTCCAGCCGGCATATCTGGTATAGACTGCCATGGTCTTTCCCACGTGGATATGGCCCCCCGGGATCTGCACGATGCGGGGCTCTTTCCCCTCTGCCTCCCGGATCTTTACCTCGCCCTTTTCCAGGCGCTTCAGGGCCGGGCTGTGCCCTGCCATGTAGCCCTCCTGCCCCGAGGCTTGCTCTACCACGAC
>NZ_WKZK01000012.1:0-85818 GCF_009680135.1 Eubacterium sp. BIOML-A2 | reverse complement strand
TTGGTTGCAAGCCATAAATACTTTATCACAAAGTGGTGTCCTCTTTTCATTTAATCCGAATAAAATTTTACGCTAGCGCGAACTTTATGAGCGGATGGGGGAGAGGTCGCTTTTGTGTAACGGGACTTCTGCCGGCCCCGTTTCCAGACATCCCCATATCCGGTTCTCACGGCGCCCCCTTCATCAGACCCGTCCCCTTTCACCCCCAAGAATATTTCTCTTGAATTCAATATAAGTTGCTATAAAGTAGATCATATAGATCCCCCCAAAGAGCAGCAGTGATAATCCAAAATAAGACCACACCGGCGCCACCACTCCTGAATATGTGACGAATGCATGGCTGATATAGCCTGCGATCCCTCCGCTGATCAGAAGTGCACCGATAAAGGGGCAGAGGTAGTACAGGAACAGCTGTTTCAGGATGAGGCTGTTCAGTTCTTTTTCCTGCAGGCCCAGTTTTCGCAGCAGGTTATAACGGTAGCGGTATTTACTTGAATCGCTTAGCTGCTGCACTGCCAGTACGGTGAGCGCTACGCACAGGAAGACGAGTCCTATATAAAAGAGCGGGAAAATGAGGGTGGACATGAGGAATTTCATTTCCCGCATTTCGTTCTGCCGTACAAAGGTGTAGCTGTCGGAGACATAGATGTTGTCGGTTCCGTATCCTCTGTGTGCATCGGCATCGCCGTATCCTTCATACTCGTATTCTTCTTCATTCCATGTGATCCCCTGGATGCTCAGGAGGGTGTCTCCGAAGTCCTTGGGAACGGTGCCGTTTATCTGGGCCATCAGAAGCGAATAATACGGCTTCATGGATTCGGCGGTCTGATCCGGTACGATGAGGATGTAGTCAGCCCCGTTGTGCCCGCTCTGCTCGAAGCCTTCTGTGTATATGCCGGAGCAGGTGTACGGGTCGCCGCCTATATCGATTGGATGTTCCGTGAAGGGGGCGGCCGTCTTGGCCAGGCGGGACTTGATGTGGAGCAGATATTCCTTTTCCCCCAGAGATACTTCCGGGTACCCCAGCATTCTGCGCAGATAATTGTAATCGGATAGCTTCATATAGGTGTCATATTTGTAGTAAGAGCTTTTATCTGCCAGGGAATAATTATGAATCAGGAAATTGTTCATGTCATCGGATTCATTTTCAAATATCTGGTAAATATATGCGTCTTTTATTTCCGCCGCTTTTTGTATGGCCTCCTTTTCTCCTGTGAAATCGTAGTCCGGATCCTGATGGTATACGGCAATGTCGAAGGGCCATTTCTCGTCAGACTGTGTGTTCTGGAACTGGTTCAGCATGAGGGCGCAGGAGGCTCCTATTAAAGCGACCATAAAGAGGACCGTCAGTGTGCCAAGCGTGAACTGCATGGTCCGGATCTTGGAGGAAAGCTGGCGCAGCACGAAGATATTGGCCTGGTTCCAGACGCCGGCCCGGCCTTTTTTGATGTAGCCGATGAGGAAAGCGGAGAGCCCCATATAGAGCAGATAAACGGATACCACCAGCCCCAGGATCATGGGATACACGTTCCAATCGTTAAAGCGGCCGAAGAGCAGCATCCAGCCGAAAATGAGCATGAAAGCCACAGAGGCGAAGAACATCCACTGTTTGCCGGATTTGTTGCCGTTCTTTAATTCTTCGTTCTGATGATCCATATACATCATATCCCTGATGTTCATTTTCTTAAACCTGCGTTTATTCCTGAAAAGGGCCAGCAGATAGGATCCGCAGTAGATCCCCGCCGTCATCAGCAGGGTACCTATTTTCCATTCAAGCCGGATGCTGTAGTCTGCATTTACCATGGCATATATCAGGGTGGTGAGGATCTGCTGAAGAAATACTCCGGGGAGCAGGCCGATGACAAATGCCACCCCTCCAAGCAGGATCGTCTCTTTTAAGAAAAGGTTGGCAATCTGCTTTTTGCAAAAGCCCAGAAGGAGATAGGTGGCAAACTCCCGGCTTCGTTTTTCTGCCATGAATTTAACCATATAGTGCACAAGCCAGATAATGATCAGTACGATGAAGAAGGTTGCCATTCCAAGCATGGCCGCCAGCATTCCTGCTTCCGTGCAGATTTCCAGGACGGCATCGGAGAAGATCATAGAATTGAAGGCGAACATCATGGCGGTGATCAAGACCATTGTCATGAGATAAATGAGATAGTCCCTGAGAGAGCGCCTGGCATTGCGCAGGGCCAGCTTAGTCAGCATACCCGTCACCTCCAGTCAGGGAGAGAACGTCCAGGATTTCATTTAGAAATTCTTTCCTTGTCTCCGGGCCCCGGCGCAGCTCATGGAAGATCTGCCCGTCCTTCAGAAAAAGGATGCGGCTGCAGTAACTCGCGGAGAAAGCGTCATGAGTTACCATGAGGATGGTTGCATTGAGCGCGCTGTTCATATAGGAAAATGTTTCGAGCAGCATCCGGGAGGATTTGGAATCCAGGGCCCCGGTCGGCTCATCGGCAAATACGATTTTGGGATGGTTAATGAGAGCCCTTGCACAGGCGCAGCGCTGTTTTTGGCCGCCGGAGACCTGATAAGGGAATTTGTCACGGATAGACCAGATATCCAGCCTCTCCATGATATCTTTTGTCTGCTTTTCAATCTCCCGTTTTCCTTTTTTGGTAAGCGACATGGCAAGAGCGATGTTTTCTTTCAGAGTAAGCGTATCCAGAAGATTGTAGTCCTGGAACACAAAGCCGAGATTGTTTTTGCGGAAGTCCGCCATCTGATCCTCGTTCATGTTTGTAATGTCGTCCCGGCCATACCAGATATGCCCGGAGGTTACGGTGTCTACTGTTGCGAGCAGGTTTAAGAGCGTCGTCTTTCCGCTGCCGCTGGCCCCCATGATTGCGGTAAATTCCCCCTGGTCAATGGTAAAGCTTATGCGGTCAATTGCTTTGGTCAGATTGTTTTTGTTTCCATAATATTTTTCCACATCTTCTATATGGAGCAGTTCCTTCATGAAATCGATACCTTCCTTTCCCGTTACTTCTTGACGGGCGGCTTATCAACCCTTTTATTCCGCGGGTTGTGGATTGCGGGCCGCCTCTGGATATCAATATTGTAACGGAAAATGTGATCAGGTTGTATCAAATCAGCTTTCAGTAACCTTACAAAATTGAAAGATTGTTACTTTATTGGTTCGGATGCCTTGCGGCAAGGTGCACGGCCCTGTGAACAGCAGAGAAAGGGTTCTCTTTTAATCTCTCCCAAAATGGCTGCCGCCATCGGGAAATATCAGCAGGATACGGGTATAGGTTCCGTATTCTGACTGTGCATCCAGGGTGATTCCAAGTTTTCGGCTTAATTTCCTGCAGAGATAGAGACCGATTCCTGTAGACTGCCGGTTTTGCCGTCCATTGCTGCCGGTAAATCCTTTGTCGAAGATACGGCCTAGTTCTTCTGGGCGTATGCCGATTCCGTTGTCCTCAATGGATAGAATTGTTTTCCGCTCCTGTTTTTGTGTACGGATGGTGATAAGGCAGCCGTCTTCTTTTTTATACTTGACGGCATTGATGATGATCTGGCCGATGATGAACTCCAGCCATTTATCGTCGCAGTATACATTTTCACTGCCGGCCTGCATATTTATGGAAACGCCGTTCTGGATCAGATATGGCTGGAGGCGGCGGATTGCGGTATAAACGGGGTTCTTCAGCGGAAATTTCCGTATCATGTAATCCTGGCAGACTGTGTCTGACCGGGCATAGTAAAGGGCCTTGTCCACATCGTTTTCCAGCTCGCCCAGATGGGATTTCAGGCGTCGGGTATCCTCGGGGCTCCAGGAATGTGGTTCCCTGCGGTTGTCACAGATCAGATTCATGGCTGTGAGAGGAAGCTTGACTTCATGAATCCAGTTTTCTATGAATTCCTTATATTCGGTCCGCTCATTTTCCAGATGGTGTATGGCGTCGATGATGGATTTATTGGATTGTTTCAGCAGTCTTCGATAGAGCCTGTCTTCCAGCCGCCAGGATTCCGGCATGATCTCTGAGATCAGATAAGGCTTGTCCAGTCCATTGAGTATATGAAATATTTCACGGAAATAACGGTTTCTTCTGTACCAGGACACAAAAAACCAGACTGCCAGCAGGAAGAACCAGAGGAGATAAAGTAAAATCATCTGATTGTTCTTCAGGCCGCAGATGCCCAAATAAACATAACTCAACAGCATACAAAGTAAATGAAAGAGCAGAAGCAGGATCTTGTCCTTCATGAATTCTAAAAAGTTCATAGCTGATATCCCTGCCCTCTCCTGGTTACGATCAGATTTTCCAGGCCGATTTCTTTCATTTTACCGCGTATGCGGGTGATATTAACGCTTAAAGTATTGTCATCAATAAAAATCTGGTTTTCCCAGAGATCGTCGATCAATTCCTCCCGGGAAATGATTTGCCCTGCCCGTGAAAACAGGTTGCAGCAGATGCGCAGTTCGTTCCGGGTCAGCTGTTCGGATCTGCCTTCATATGTAAGGGTGCCCTGCAGCATATCCAGTTCGCAGCCTTTCCAGGTAAACCTGCAGGGATTCTCCGGTGCTTTGTTGTGCCCCGTCCGCTTCAGGACCGCTGCGATCCGGGCGAGCAGAATGGGCGCCTGGTAAGGCTTTGTTACATAATCGTCACCGCCCATCATCATGCCGTTAAGCTCATCCATGGAATTGCTGCGGCTGGTTACGAAAATGATGGGCACATCCGTCTTTTTTCGGATATCCCGGCAGACCTTCAGGCCGTCGGTTTCCGGTAGCTGGATGTCCAGAAGGATCAGGTCCGGGGCAGTTTCATCCACAAGGCGGGGGATATCAGAGAAATCCTCCGCAGCTTCTGCCTGGTACAAAGCATTTTCCAGCATCAGTTTCAGTTCCAGGCGAATATCTTTCTCGTCTTCCACAATTAAAATGCGGTACAAATAGCAGCCCTCCTGACAGCATTATCTGAATCTAATTCCAGTCTTTTGAAATGCAAATCCATTTCTTGGAATGGGAATGTTTCTCGAGCTCGTCAAGTGTCAGCTCGATTGCACTGTTTCCGCTTCCGGCAGCGGGGTATACAGTCGAGAACCGTTTTAAAGATTCGTCCAGATAGACCCCCACACCATCATTCACAACAAAAGGACAGACACCGCCCGGCGCATGGCCTGTCAGCACTTCAACCTGATCATGCGGGATCATGCGGGCCTTTTCGTGGAACTCTGCTTTAAACTTCTTGTTGTCTGTCCGCGCATCTCCGGCCATTACTATTAGAATTGGACCGTCTGCCGTCAGAAAAGACATGGTTTTGGCGATGCGTGCAGGTTCGCAGCCAACAGCACGGGCAGCTTCCTCCACAGTAGCGCTGGATGCCTCCGGCTCCAGGATTCTGTCCTCCAGGCCGTACCCGGCAAAATATGCTTTGACCTTTTCAATTGACATGATTATCTCCCTCTTTTCTAAAAAATACTTCTGTAATATAGAGTATAACTAATTTAATAGAATGTCAATTTTAGGATTTAGACTGTGGGCTGAAAGTTCATGATTGACGAAATATTGGCTATAAGCTATTATGTCAATAGACATAAGCAAAGAGGGTAAATTTTATATAAAGGAGAATAATTTAGCGTGAAGAATTTGAAGGAAAAAGGGTATTTTGCGGAAAGGCTGTATCAGCTGCGCTATCTTGTGGCGGCCGTTATCCTGTTATGCTCTGTCTTGTTTGAAATTAGCGGGTCTTCCATTGGGTTCTGGTCCGTTCTTCTCGACGGCACATATGAAAGCAGTGCCCAGGATAACAGTGGTGATCTGCTGGGAACCAGCAGGAGCATCAGAACGGATGAATGGGCGGTGAGTACGCCCATGGCTTTTTCGCAGGAATATAACCATACGGGAAAATACCCGTATTTTTCAGAAACAATCAGGGGAGACAGTACGGATGCATTTATTGTATACGGGCAGCCGGTAAAGTCATGGGAGGTCATTTTCCGCCCGTTCCAAATCGGTTATCTTTTTCTGGGACCTTCGCGGGGGCTGGCATTTTTCTGGTGTGCCCGGATGCTGGCGCTGTTTTTGGTATCTCTGGAATTTGGAATGTATTTGACAAAAAAGAAAAAACTACTGTCTTTGACATATGTGCTGTTAGTGTGCTGTTCTCCGGTTGTTGCCTGGTGGTTTGCAATTAACGGTCTGGTGGAGATGCTGGTGTTTGGCCAGTTGGCCGTTCTTATGTTTGTGCGGTGGATGCATACAGAATTCCTGTGGAAGAAACTGTTGCTGTCGGCGGGGATTGCATGGTGTGGGATAGCATATATTCTGGTATTTTATCCCTCCTGGCAGATTCCGCTTGGATATGCTTACCTTTTTCTGTTGATAGGCATTATTCTGCGGGAGCGGAGGAACGTAACATGGAAAAAGGGTTCTGTTATTTTGAGTGCGGTAGTTCTTCTTATGCTGATGACTGGAGCGCTGGGGGCCATTTTCCTGAAGTCTGCAGACACCATTGAGCTGGTATTAAACACATCTTATCCTGGCAGCAGATCCTTTGTGGGGGGAGCTTCGCTTCTAAGAATGTTCAGCTGGGCAGGAGGTTTGTTTTTTCCGTATATTGATCCAGGTCTTGGGATATCTAACGTTTGTGAAGAAGCGCAGTTTTTCTCTTTCTTCCCCTTAGGTATAATTTTAGGGATAATCCAGATTGTTAGGAGTAAAAAGAAGGATCCGCTGTTAATCACGATGACGGCGGGAACTTGTTTTCTTGCCTTGTACTGCGCGTTTCCATGGCCCTCTCTGCTTGCCAAAGCCACACTTCTGAGTATGTGCCAGGGAAGAAGGGTGCTGGTCGGAGTCGGATTTCTCAGTATTGTGCTGCTCGTCTATCTTATCTCGGAAAGTATTGTGAATTATAAGAGCAAAACTGCCGTCACTATTTCTTCTGTAATTGGAGCAGGACTTGCGGGAATCTGTTTTATATATTACACGCAGTTTATGGGAAAGAAGAAGGCACTGGTACTGCTTGCAGTCATCGCTGCTGGGGCAGTCCTCATTTTTGCGGCGATGAAGTGGAAAAGATATGCAGGCCTGGCCTGTTATGCACTGATGATCTCCTTAGTCTGTGGGATAGCGGTAAATCCAGTACATCAGGGGGCAGATTCTATCTATTCCAGTAAACTGACCATGGCCATAAAGGAACAAACAGAAGCGGATCAGGGCAAAGGTTTGTGGATGGTGGAAGGCCTGGGCTTCCCATATCTGAACCTGCCCATAACTGTGGGAGCGCCAACGATCAATACGACAAATGTATATCCGGATCTGGAGCGCTGGGAGCAGTTTGACACTGAAAAAAAAGATTTCAGCAAGTATAATCGTTACGCACATATTATCATAAATATTGTGGATGAGACCTCACAGGAGCCGGTATTTTTCAACCCGTATGATGATCAGTTGGTTGTAAATCTACAACCTGATCAACTGAAGGTACTTCAAGTAAAGCACATTATGACGGATAAAGATTTAAGTGGGTTGAGTTCAGAAGAAATCCAGTTTAATGAGACGGAAAAAATCGGAAGGTATTATCTGTATCAGGTAGAGTATTGACATTGGTTGATATTAAAAAAGAGGCCGCAAAGGGGTCTGACCCCTTTGCGGCTGTTTTTCAGAATTGTTTATCAATTTGTTTAAACCCATTCAGCTGGGTTTTCTTGTTTTATCCCGTCCTCGTCCTCGTTTCTATTTAACGTAAGGTCATACCGGTGCTGACATGCGATCAGTCGTATTTCGAAGTTCTGCCGCTCCTGATGCACGATCGAGGATAGAATCAGTCCGGCAAAGAACGCTATGATTGCGGTCAGGTAAACGAAGCCGCAGACGATCAGTGTCGGGAAGTTGGGCACCAGGCCGGTGTGCGCATAGGTTACGATGACCGGAATGATGAAAATAGTGCTGATAACCGCCAGAAGAAGTGCGAAGGCGGAGAAGAATCCCAGCGGTTTGTAGCTTCTGTAAAGTCTTGCGATTGTACGGAGAACCTTCATTCCGTCACTGTAAGTGTTCAGCTTGGACTCGCTGCCTTCGGGGCGGTCTCTGTATTCGATAACGACATTTTCTACGCGCATATTTTTATCGACGGCGTGGATGCTCATCTCAGTTTCGATCTCAAATCCTTTTGAGAGTACCGGAAATGTTTTTACAAAATTGTAACTGAAAGCGCGGTATCCGGTCATAATATCCTTGATATCATTTTTAAAGAGCAAATTGATTGCTTTTCGGACAAGAGAATTGCCGAAATTATGAAACGGACGTTTGTTTTCTGTGAAATAGGTGGAGGAGAGTCTGTCGCCAACTACCATATCGGCATTGCGGTTAAGAACCTTGTCCACCATGTCCCGTCCGAATTCTGCCGGATATGTGTCGTCACCGTCTACCATTAAATATGCTTCTGCGTCAATTTCACGAAACATGCGGCGGATAACATTTCCTTTCCCCTGCTGGTATTCATGGCGGACAACGGCGCCGGCTTTTTCTGCCAGTATGGCGGTGTCATCTGAAGAATTGTTATCATATACGTATATGGTTGCCTCGGGAAGGGCTTCTTTCCAGTCGGTAACTACCTTGGTGACGGTCTTACCTTCATTATAGCACGGAATTAATACTGCGATTTTATCCATAATATGTTAATCCCCCTAATTCATTTGTAAAATCACTGATTTTATACTACACTATTGATTTATCATATGCAAGGACAAATCTTAAACTTAATCCTGTATCATTTAATGTAAGGAAGTAATACGTGAGTATAAAAGATAAAATAACCAGAGCAGTTGAAAAAAATGCCCCGCACTTTTATAATGAGTAGGTGGCAAAAGGAGTAAAAAGAGGTCAGTAGAAATTTATGAAGTTTTATTACCGGGAAGAGAATCAGTCTATTGAAATTATCAGATGTTTTGGGTGCGACGGGAAAGTAGTTCTGCCGGAGTGTATTGACGGTTTGCCTGTGGAAAAGGTGGCTGCTTATACATTTTCTGACCGCAGGGACAGTGAAGATCGGGAATACCTGGTCTATGAGACGGAAGATCATGCCCTTTTTAAGGGAGAAGAGGAGCTTCTTGCAGGGGGGAATGTGGAAGAAATCATTTTTCCGGATACGGTGCGGGAAATCGGTAATTATATATTTTATGGCTGCAAAAAATTGCGAAAGCTGGAATTCTCCGATGCGCTGGTACGGATCGGCGGCGGCGCTTTTACCGGCTGCGGGGGACTGGCCTTCTTAAAGGTGCATATGAAGAGCGGCAGGCAGTCCTGCGTGAAGGAAATCTTAGGAGAACTGTGGCAGCGGATTGATGTTACGTTCTGCTATGAGCAGGAAGGCAGAAAAGCGGTTCTTGTGTTCCCGGAACATTATGAGGAAGCGGTAGAGAATACGCCGGCACGGATATTATTTACACAGCATCATGGTTCCGGAAATAATTACAGACAGTGTTTTTATAATAAAGTAGTGGATTACCGCAAATATGACAGTCTTTTTTCGGTTGCCGCGGCACGGGATAAAGCAGATGTTCTGGCAGATATGGCATTGTGGCGGCTGGCCTGTCCATATGATCTGTCTGACAATCATAAGCGTTCCTATGAAAATATGATAAGAGACAGGTATCAGGAAGTTGTGCCGTATCTTATAAAAGAAGAACATTTTGATCAAATCAAATTATTTACGGCGCATGCGCTGTGGGATGCGGGGATGTTGGAGTTTGCGCTGGAGACAGCAGCAAAAATGGGCAGGACAGAGATCCTTAGCTATTTGATGAATGAGAAGCAGAAATTTTTCCCAACGGTTAGAAAAGAGTTTAGGCTTTGACGGGAGGGATACGATATAATAAGACTTTGCAGTGCGCAGGAGAAAGGAGGGAACCGGCGGTGATCGAATTAGACAGTGAGCAGAAAAAGGAGATAGCAGTGCGCCTGGAGGCGGTGGGGAATAAGATTCTATTTGCGGCGCGGGATGAACTTTATTTGGGAATGCGTTTTCTGGATGTAGCGCTGAGCAGTTTCTTATATCAGATGGATATTACTGTAAATCCTTTTGGGACAGACGGGAGTTCCATATATTTTCATCCCCAGTATCTGGGGGGGATGTACAGAGAAAACAGGATTCTGGTAAACAGGGGGTATCTGCACATGGTATTCCACTGCATTTTCCGGCACATGGTCAAACGGGAACTGGATGACAGGTACTGGGACCTGAGCTGTGACATTGCGGTTGAACATATGATAGACGGGAACCAGCACCGTTGTGTCCGGTTTTCGAGGAGCCTTC
The DNA here is from genome assembly GCF_009680135.1 of Eubacterium sp. BIOML-A2. Taxonomy (NCBI): domain Bacteria; kingdom Bacillati; phylum Bacillota; class Clostridia; order Eubacteriales; family Eubacteriaceae; genus Eubacterium; species Eubacterium sp. BIOML-A2. The sequence continues at coordinate 75,541 of NZ_WKZK01000012.1, read as the reverse complement.
TTAGAAGAGAGACTTACCGCAGGCTGGAGGCGGAGCGGAAAGTACTTAATGCGGAGCGGGTCTATGCGCTGCTGATGGGCTGGAATTTGGAAGAGAAGGAACTGGCGCGTTTGGAGCAGGAGTTTTATGTGGACGACCACAAATATTGGGAAAATAAATACCCACAGCAGAAGCCGGATCCAAACCTGCAGCAGAAATGGCAGGATATGAATGAGCGCATGGAAACGGATCTGGAGACATTTTCAAAAGAATCATCCGAACAGGCGGGGGATTTGCTGGATCAGATAAAAATTGAGAACAGAGACCGGTATAATTATAAAGAGTTTTTGAGAAAATTTGCGGTACTTCGGGAAGAAATCGGCGTGGATGCAGACAGTTTCGATTATTCTTTTTACAGTTACGGGCTGCGGCTTTATGGGAATATGCCTTTGATTGAGCCGCAGGAGACAAAGGAAGTAAAGAAGATTTCGGAATTTGCGGTGGTGATCGATACCTCGATGTCCTGTTCAGGAAGCCTGGTAAGAAGGTTTTTGGAAGAGACGTATTCGGTGCTGAGTGAAGAGGAAAGTTTCTTTAAAAAAGTAAATATTCATATCATACAATGTGATGAGAAGGTGCATTCGGATCAATGTATTACCAATGCAGAAGAGCTGGCAAAATATATGGAACAGCTGACTCTGTACGGGGAAGGCGGGACGGATTACCGGCCGGCTTTTGCCTATGTGGATGCGCTGGCGGAGAAAGGGAGCTTTGAAGATCTGCGGGGGATTCTGTATTTTACGGATGGGTATGGCATATATCCCCGGAAAATGCCTGCTTATAAGACGGCATTTGTTTTTATGCAGGATGATTACTGTGATACGGATGTACCGCCGTGGGCGATCAAACTGACATTGGGCCAGGAAGATCTGGAAGAGACAATATAGTTACTATTTATAAGCTGGAGGACAGGGAAAGCCATGGATATAAAAAGGGCAAAACAGGAAATTAAAGATTCCATAGAAGCATATCTGGCGAAGGATGAGTTCGGCGAATACAGGATTCCCGCCATCCGCCAGAGGCCGGTTCTGCTGATGGGGCCGCCCGGAATCGGGAAGACGCAGATTATGGAACAGATTGCGAAGGAATGTCAGATTGGGCTGGTGGCCTATACCATCACCCATCATACGAGGCAGAGTGCGGTTGGGCTGCCGTTTATTAAGGAGAAGGTGTATGGCGGGAGGAATTACTCTGTAACCGAGTATACGATGAGTGAGATCATCGCGTCGGTATATGAGAAAATTGAGCAGACCGGGATTGCAGAGGGGATTCTTTTTATCGATGAGATCAATTGTGTATCGGAAACACTGGCGCCGACTATGCTTCAGTTTCTGCAGGGCAAGACCTTTGGGAACCAGAAGGTGCCGGAGGGCTGGATTATCGTGGCTGCGGGAAACCCGCCGGAGTATAACAAGTCTGTCCGGGAATTTGATGTCGTGACGCTGGACCGGATCAAGAAGATTGATGTGGAAGAAAACTTCGATGTCTGGAAGGAATATGCATACAGGCAGGGGATTCACCCGGCTGTGATTTCCTATCTGGAACTCAGAAAAGAGAACTTTTACCGGATCGAGACAACGGTGGATGGCAGATACTTTGCAACGGCCCGGGGCTGGGAAGATCTTTCCCAGTTGATCCAGGTTTATGAAAGTCTGCATAAAACGGTGGACAGGGACGTGGTGTACCAGTATATCCAGCACCGCACGATTTCCAAGGATTTCGCAAATTATCTCGAGCTCTATTATAAGTACAAACAGGATTATGGCGTAGAGGATATTCTGAAAGGAAATTGGAGTACGGCAACCCTGCAGAAGGTAAAGGCGGCTCCGTTTGATGAGCATCTGAGTATCGTCAGCCTGCTGAACGGTAAACTCTGCGCGTTATTTACCGAATGTTATATGACGGATGCCTACGTGACAAAACTTTATGAGTATCTGATCTACTACAGGGAGAACCAGGTCACTTCCATGGTAGAGGATATCTGGCATCTGGCGGAAAAAGATCTGGAACAACAGATGCGTTCAGAACTGCTGACCCGCCGGGATGAATTGGTATTAAAACGAGTCATTGCGGCGCTTGAGAGATTTGCTATAAGTATCAAAGGCGAACTATTTATCGGGGACGGTGTGTTCGATGAGGTCAAGGCACTTTTTGAAAAAGAAGTGGATAAGCGGGAAGACGAAATAGACCATACAGCCCGGACACTTCAGTATGTATTCGATTTTTTGGAAGATGCATTTGGACAAAGCCAGGAGATGGTCGCGTTTATAACGGAACTGAATGCAAACTATTATAGTGTCTGGTTTATCAAAGAGAATGGAAGCGACAGTTACTACCGGTATAATAAGGGGCTGCTGTTTGACGAACGGCATCAGGATATTATACGCCAGATGGACGGCGTGGAAGGAATGCTGTAAAGGGGTCAGACCCCTTTACGTTCCGTTTTCAGAATAGTTTAACAATTTGAGAAGGAGATGAAGTATGATTAAAGTTATTGCATCGGATATGGACGGTACGCTGTTGAATGATGACCACCGGCTGGCGCCGGAGACACTGGAGGCGGTACGCCGGGCGTGTGATGCGGGCATACGATTTATGCTTGCAACCGGGAGAAACTTCCGGGGAGCCATGGAAGTTATAAAAGACGCAGACCTGTACTGTGATTACATAGTGGGGAGTGGAGCTGAAGTGCGCAATCCGGAAAAACAGGTCGTGTTTACGGCGCCGATTGATCTGGATTTGTGTGCGGAAATCTATGAAACGCTGCAAAAATATCCGGTATCTCTTGTTTTCTCTACAGATGATTACGATTACAGGATTGGAAGTGAAGAGGAAATAGAGGAGAGTTTTATCCGGCAGCTTAAGGTGTTTCATCTGGATAAAGACATCGATGAAGTACAAGCTAAAAAGGAACCTTTATATGAGCAGATTAAAAAAATGACAAAGAAGATTTCTGATTTTGAAGAACTAAGGGAAGCAGGAGTGCCGGTATATAAAATTTTCCTGTTTTCCGGTGATATTCCTATGTTGAAAAGGATATGGGCGGAACTGGAACAGAACGAAGATATCGCAGTAGCGTCTTCTTTCGAAACAAATCTGGAGATTACGGATGTGAAGGCGCAGAAAGGCCCCGTGCTCAAACAGTATATTGAGTCACTGGGATATAAGATGGAGGAAGTGATGGTGCTGGGAGACAGCATGAATGATTATTCCATGTTGTCCATGGATTTTGGGGCTGTTGTGGCTATGGAAAATGCCGTGCCTGAGGTAAAGGCCGTGGCCGGATATGTGACAAAATCGAATGAAGACCTGGGAGCTGCGCATGCTATCTATAAAGTTCTGGAGCAGTACGGGGCAGGGAACTGAAACATTATACAGTTCCCTGCTTCTGTATATCTAACATGATGGTGACAAGAAAACAGCCTCCCTTATCCACACTTTGAATATCTCCGTTGTATTTATTCACAATGGTTCTGATAATCTGGAGTCCAAGCCCATGCCCGTCCCCTTTTGCAGAAATAAAATCTAATTGTTTCGGGTGCTCCAAAGGTGATTTAGAATTCTTAACATCCACAATCCAAAAATTTGCCCGTTCCTGCATACAGATATTCAACAGGCGTTTGTCCTGCGGTACCCGGAGGCAGGCTTCGATTCCGTTGTCTATGAGATTCACCAGCAGACCGGTGATTTCTACGGACTGCAGCGAACACTCCGGCGGAATATAAACATGCCAGTTTGTGGAAATATGGTTCTGGAGGCAATACTGGTATTTGGCATTCAGCATCGTATTGATCACGGGCTGTGGTGTAAAGGGCTTTAGTTCTTGAGCAGACAGCGTACTATCTTCTAATGGCGGATTTTCGACCATAACCATCATATCTTCCCACTGTTTTCTGAATGTTTGGGCACCTTCCAGCGTCTGAAGGGCTCTGTGCCTTTTGTATTCCAGATATGCGCCAAAGCAGACTACGACACAGGCAACCGCAAACAGGATGAAAAACCAGTAAAAGGCCGTCCATTCGTACACGGTGTACCGATGATCCATAAAAGGAAAGAATATTTCCCACAATATAAAGAATCCAAGGAAAGAAAGAATAAGAAGCGGAATGATTTTTCGTAAAATCCCGCTTTTTGCATCCGCAGAAGAAGCTTCCTTCCCGAAGGAGGTCAGGATACTGTCAAATAACTGCAGAAGAGACTGCTTGTACTTTTGCTCTTCCAGTTCCAGATGGCTTTGCGACAAATTCCCCAGCACCTGCAGATGATTGGCAAGATCGTGGCGGAGCTGATGGACGGCATCCTTCTGAATTTGAATATTCTGATAAAAAGAATATTCCTCCTGTAGGATCCGTTCATAATGCTTCCGCAGCTGGAAAGCCTGCTTTTGCCGGTACCAGACAAACACAACCAGAAAAATAAATAGTATTGTTCCGGAAGCGATCGTACTGGCCAGTACGGTTAAGCTTCCATTGGTAAGACGCATAAACAGCCCCATCGCCAGATCGAGCAGCAATACCGCCGCGAACAGGAACTTCATGACAGTGTAGGGGACGCGGTCGAAAAGCTTCAGCCGCAGGATTCCGAATACGCATAAGAATGCAATACAAGACAGCAATGTCGGAAACAAAGTATTCTCCAGGAACGCCATACCCTGGAGAAAATACCGCCAGTTGCCGAGCACAAGTCCCTCGATGGTTGTGAAACCGGAAAAAATGCAGTTGAACAGAATGAAATGTACCATATATTTTACGAAATAATACATTCCCCGTCCGGTAAAGAGATAGCAGACTGCCAACTGGAACAGGAAACGGAAAAGCTCGCTGACAGCGGCAATCTGCCAGTCACCATGGTAAGTGGTTGGGATAGAGACACTTGCGGGCAGGAAAAATGCAGCTGTAAACGCCAGTGCAAACGAAAGGCGCCGCTCGACATCCGGGCTTATTAAATAGATTATCAGGGAAGTTACCAGGGTCAGCCTGATGATATTATAAAGAACCATAACATTTTCCTTTTACGAGGCAATCGTTTTATGTATCATAATCTTCCGTACTAAAAAAGCGTAGAAATTCTTCTCTTGACTTCTTATATCTGGAACGGCTTACCGGTATCTCGGCCTGATTGAGCAGAATCATCTTCTGCGCCGTAAAATTCTGGATATAATTCATATTGACCACATAGCTTTTATGGCAGGATAAAAAACAGCCGGGGAGTTTTTCCTTCAGCTCATTCAGTTTCATATAAACCGTGAATTTTTCTTCCGATGTATATACATGCAGCCGGCGCTTTTCGCTTTCTATGTAACAGATCTCGCTGCTTTTTAGTGTGAAGATTCTGCCGTTGCTCTGCAGAACAACCGGCGTATCCTGGCAGCAGTCCATAAACGCAAGGGCCCGTTCTATTGCCGCCGTAAGCTTGTCCGTATCGACAGGTTTCACAAGAAAATAGGCGGGACGTATGGTAAAGATATCTCTGGCATAATCCAGATATCCGGTGATCAATACAATCGCAATCCAGGGATAACGGGTCTGGATGTCAGAAGCCAGACTGATCCCATTTTCAGCTCCAAATTGAATATCCATAAATATAATATCCGGCAGAGAAGCGGAAGTTTCTAAATATAAACGCAGGTCACCGGGAGCAAGAAACGTTTTGATATCCCAGTTTTTAGGAAGAATATGGGACAGACGCAAGCTAAGATCCTCCAGGATGCTCTTATCGTCGTCGCAGATCAGCAGTGTTTTCAATGGCATCACCTCCCCTGTCTCAATATACTTATTTTACCATACCGCGCAGTTAGAAGGAATGGATAAAAGCTATTTTTGTGATTTTTGCAAATTCATATTTTTTTAGAATGTTTTTAAGGCAGAGATATGATACAATAATCAGGATTAGAACGCTATGAGACCGGAAGAAGAGATGGGAAGAGGAGAAACACGCGATGAGTAAGAAAAAAAGGCATAAAAAGGAAAGCTCTGTTGGAGAAGTTATATCTACCGCCATATTGATTATTGCAATATGCGTATTTGTTTTTTGCGCGTATCAGCTTACCATAATGCTGGTACCTTATTATTCAGGCGGAAAAGAATATGACGATGTGAAGAAACTGGCGCTTACGGTTGATAAGAATGAGGAAGAGGACGGAGAACCGGGCTATACTGTGGATTTTGATGCATTATTGAAAGAAAATCCGGATACCGTAGCATGGATTAGGTTCGATGAGCCCTCAGTAATTAGTTACCCTGTTGTAAAAAGTGCAGATAACAACGAGTATCTGACAAAAACATTTACAGCTAATGACAACAAGCTGGGTGCAATTTTTATGGACATGCGTAACGCCACGAACCTCAGCGACAGAAACACATTTATATACGGACACAACCTGAAGGTGGGCGGAGAGATGTTCTCCCAGCTGAGCGAGTACGCCAGTGAGGAATTCTGCAAGGAACATCCGTACTTCTACATCTATACCCCGGAAGGAGAGTTCAAGTATCAGGTATTCTCCGCAGGAACAGTGAAAGATACGGCAGAAAATTACAATTTGACTTACCTGAATGACGAGGAATTCTCCAGCTATCTCCAGATTTGCAAAGAGTCTTCTAACTACCAGGTGGATGTAGAGGTGAATGGCCAGTCCAGGATCGTCAGCTTGTCAACATGCACCAACGTAAACGATGATGAGCGCTTCCTGCTCCAGGGAGTTCTTGTGGAGGAGTAAAGGGGTCTGACCCCTTTGCAGCTCGTTTTCAGAATATTCAGAATATATGATGGATAAGGAGGATGAATGTGGCAGAAATATTTGATATCGGTGATATAATTCGTATGAAAAAGCCCCATCCCTGCGGAAGCCATGAGTGGGAGGTGCTGCGTGTGGGCGCGGACTTCCGGCTGAAATGTGCGGGATGCGGCCATCAGATCATGGTTCCACGTAAGCTTGTGGAAAAAAATACAAAAGAAATTCGCAAAAAGTCTTGAACCGGACAAGTTCTTATGGTATGATAATTACTCGTGACGTACCCGTAGGATTCTATATCCACGGACATCAAATTTCCTTGTTCCCGGGTGATCCGGGGGCCAGAGACCATAAGGAGGTGCAAGAGACATGAACAAGTATGAGTTAGCTGTTGTTGTCAGTGCAAAAATCGAAGACGACGTTAGAGCAGAAGTTGTTGAAAAAGTGAAAGCATTAGTTTCACGTTTCGGCGGCAATGTGACTGACGTTGATGAATGGGGTAAGAGAAGATTTGCTTACGAAATTCAGAAGATGAAAGAAGGATATTACTACTTCATCCACTTCGAGTCTGACAGTACTGTTCCTGCAGAAGTGGAACAACGTATCCGCATCATGGACAATGTACTCAGATATTTATGCGTTAGACAGGAAGCATAGAGAAAGAGGTATATATGAATAAGGTAGTTTTAGTAGGACGTCTCACAAGAGACCCGGAAGTTAGATATTCACAGGGTGATAGTGCAACTGCAGTTGCTAGATATACATTGGCTGTTGACCGCAGATTCAAGAGGGACAACGAACCTACAGCGGATTTTATTCCGTGTGTTGTATTCGGGCGTTCCGGTGAGTTCGCGGAGAAGTATTTCCGCCAGGGAATGCGTGTTTCCATTTCCGGACGTATTCAGACCGGAAGTTACACGAACAAGGACGGCGTGAAAGTATACACAACAGAGGTAATTGTAGAGGATCAGGAATTTGCTGAGAGCAGAGCGGAGAGTGAAGCCAACAGAGGCTCTTCTTTCCATCAGGCGGCTCCAAGTCCTTCACCAAGTGTTGATGCAGGCGACGGATTCATGAACATCCCGGACGGGATCGACGAAGAATTACCGTTTAATTAAGACACGGTTGTGAAATCTTTCTATTAATATAGGAGGTAAAAAGACATGGCTTACGAAAAAGGCGGCAGACCAGAAGGCGGCTTCAAAAGAAGAGGACCGGCCCGCAGAAGAAAAAAAGTATGCGTATTCTGTGGTAAAGAGAATAACGAGATCGATTATAAAGACGTAGCAAAGTTAAAGAAATACATCTCTGAGAGAGGCAAGATTCTTCCGAGAAGAATTACAGGAAACTGTGCAAAGCATCAGAGAGCTCTTACCGTAGCAATCAAGAGAGCTAGACACATTGCTTTAATGCCATACGTACAGGATTAATAAGAGTTGACAGACCGTCACTGCGAGAGCAGGGGCGGTCTTTTTGTGTTACACGAAGGGCGCTTCGTGCACTGGCAACTGAAGATAAATCAATCACAGGCCTTCTGCCGGATATTATTTTGATAATGTTGATATAAAAGAAAAAATGTCTACTTCTGGAAATTAACTAAAAGATGTAAATTGAGAAAAAACAGGGTAGAATATACAATTTTTTTAAGGAATAAATGGACATTATAGTCATATTAAACAAAGGAGGCGGAGGGAATGGGAACGATGGTAACAAGAAATCTGGAACCAGAACAGGCAAAAGAGAAGATAACATTTAAGACGTATATTTCATATGCGCTGGGAGATACAGGGGATAATATTATGTTTTCTACAGTATCTTCTTTACTTGTTTTGTTTTACACAGACTATATCGGCTTATCACCGGCTTCTGTGGCACTTGTCATGCTGATTTCCAGGGTGTTGGACGGAGTATCTGATTTTATAGCCGGCCTGGTCATGCAGAAGACAAAATCAAAATGGGGGACGGTGCGTCCATGGATATTATGGATCAGTGTTCCGTTTTCGGTTGCCTGTGTGGCATGTTTTACGGTGCCGCAGGGGTCGGAGACAATGAAAATATGTTACATTTTTATTGCATACAATTTTGCAAACACGGTATGCTATACGATCAGTAATCTGGCTCAGGCAACCTTGTGTTCTTTTATGTCAAGAGATACAAAAGAACGTGAAAAATTGGGGGTATGGCGTCTTGGTCTGGCTCCGGTAGGCCACATCATATCTTCAGGCCTTTCACTTCCATTAGTGAAACTGTTAGGAAATGACCAGAAGGCATGGGTAAAAGTCATGACAATCTGGGCAGTCTATGCATTGGCAGTGCATTTGATCTGTTTCGTAAACTGTAAGGAAACCGTTCATATTGCAGCTAGAAAACAGGGGAGCAGCATACCGCTGCAAAAGCAGCTGAAGGCACTCTTTTCAAATCAGTACTGGTGGTGGGCAATTTGTTTTTGGGTATTCTGGGCGACTACGTTCGGAGTAAACGGTACCACGATGTCTTATTATACAAAGTATGTGCTGAACAGCGATACAATGTACAGCTCTCTATTTATTATTGAAAAAATATTCTGGGGAATATCAATCTTAATGATGCTTGTAATAAGAAAAACAGGAATAAAAAGAGTGACCCTGCTGGTTATGGGAAGCGGGCTGGTAATTCTGGGACACCTGCTGCTGCTGGCGGCGCCCTATAGTATCCCGGTAAACTATGCGGTGGTGGTGATCCGCGGGCTTGGACAGGGCCCATCGTCAGCGTTCTTCAATGGTATGGTGGCCGATGTGATTGAGTTCGGACAGTGGAAGACACATCAGAGGCAGGAAACACTGGTCTTTTCGGCTAGCTCTGTGGGACAGAAAGTAGGAGGCGGGATTATCCTCTCACTGATTACGGCGATTATTGGAGCGTTTGGATTTGTCTCATCCACTACAGGGGGAGCGGTGCAGCCGGACCGGGCAATCCAAGCAATCAAAACACTTTACATCTGGGCGCCGATTGTTATGTATGGTCTGTTGGGAATTATATCTTCGTTTAACAGGCTGGATGCGAAATTACCGGAGATTATGAAAGAATTATCCAGACGGGAAGCTCGGGGCGAGCTGTAAAGCCTTTTAGATTATTACGATTTGTGTATGTATATTCACATTGATTTATCTATTGGTTATTAATGAAAATCCTATTTTTATGTATTGAAATCTGTTCCTTTCGGCAGAGACTTGGTATAATAATCTTATGATAAATATCACAAGATGAAAGGAGTGTTTCCATGGGGATCGATGTAAAATCAATTATTGTGGATGCAATGTTGCAGTTATGTGAAGAGAAGCATTTGAAGAAAATCACAATAGGCGATATCCAGGCTAAATCGGGTATCAGCAGGCAGACCTTTTATAATCATTTTAAGGACAAACTGGACCTAATCCAGTACATTTATGAACATCGCATCATTGCCGACTGGAAGAGAGAAAATCTTCACGAACTGAACTATTATAATGCGACAGTAAATGCGTTCAAAAATGATTTGAAATACCGCAAGTTTTTAAGACAGGCGTGCGAGATTACCGGTACGAATTGTCTTGTGGATTTTATGTACAAACACAGCCAGACGTATGACCGGGACTGGCATCAGTCCCACAATGCGGGGATCCCTCTCACAAAGGAACAGAAATTTTCTTCAGATTATCATTCGGTTGCCGGGATTTATATGAGAATCCATTGGATTCTGGGGGAAATTGATATGACACCGGAGGAGCTGGCAAAAAACATTCTGCGATCCAGGCTTATGTCCCTGAATTCGGTTATATTTGAGCCGATACAATCAGGAGAAGAGTCCGGAAGTCCGTATGTAGATGCCGCTAAGAAAATGGATTTTCACTTTTAAAGTCGTGAGGAAGAATACAATATAGGATTATTTTTAAAAATGAGAGCCCCTTTTTTAGGGACTCTCATTTTCTAGTGTGCCAAGCATGGCACTAATCTAGCTGGTGCAAGTCCAGTCGCGGGTATTTACCGCCAAGCGTAGCGAACCACAAGTTGGTATCAGTAATGGTATGGATGAAGGAAGTGGTGTAGCAAAGTTCTTGAGCCCACGTACAGAAACTTGATAAGGCGATGAGGTGGGTAAGGTTGCTAGACAAACCAAAGCCCTAATGGTAAACGTATAACCGAAATTGTAAATCAAGAGGTTGTGGAACGAAAGATTAGTGTCTTACCTTGGGAGACCCTACCCACATGTCAGAAGATATGGTCGAAAAAGGTTTAGGGAGGGAGTCAGATGATGTCAAAGTAGGTGTAACAACCGAAGGACTGAAACGATTTATAGTACAAATCGTTATTAAGAGAATAATGCATTAGCCAGAATTCAGATGGATGGAAAAAGTAGGAACGTAACCGAGAAATACTGTCTATATCGAGAGGGGTGATGTGCATAAATTTAGTGATAATCAGAGGAGTAACGACAATGGAATTAATAGATGTGATTACATCAAAGGAAAATCTAAACAGAGCCTATAAGAAAGTAGTGGCGAATAAAGGTGCAGGTGGAGTTGACGGAATGGAAGTCGAAGAACTAGGTACATATATCAAGGGAAACAAAGATGAAATAGTCCAATCAATCAGAAACCGAACCTATATGCCAAAGTCAGTACGTAGAGTTTATATTCCAAAAGATAATGGAAAGCAAAGACCACTAGGAATACCAACGGTCTTGGACAGAGTGATACAACAAGCTATTGCTCACCCCATTATAGAAATATATGAGGAAATATTCAGTGACTTTAGCTATGGCTTCAGACCACAAAGAAGTTGTCATGATGCCATACAACAAGCATTGGAGTATCTGAACGAGGGATATGAATGGGTAATAGATATTGATATAGAGCAATTCTTTGATAAAGTAAATCATGATAAGTTAATTCAGATTCTTAGAGAACAAGTAAATGACAGTACCACATTAAACCTAATTCGGAAATACTTGAAAGCGGGAGTGATGGAAAACGGACTGGAACAAGCAACTATGACAGGGGTACCGCAAGGCGGCCCGTTGTCTGTTGTGCTATCTAATGTGTATCTTGATAAGTTAGATAAAGAGTTGGAACAGAGAGGACTTCGTTTTACAAGGTATGCCGATGATACAATGATTTTTACCAAAAGCGAGATGGCAGCAAACAGAGTGATGAAGTCTATTACAGATTGGATAGAAAGAAAACTGTTCCTCAAAGTAAATGCTACAAAAACAAAAGTAGTCAGACCGACACGAAGCAAATATCTTGGATTCACATTTCTGAAAAATGGTGGTGAATGGAAAGTAAAACCAACCACAGAAAAGAAAAAGAAGTTAAAACAGAAATTAAGTGAATACCTCAAAAGAAATAAAGCAATTGCCCGACCACTTGCAGTAACAATTAAACGGGTGAATGAGATTGTGAAAGGATGGATTAACTACTTTAGAATCGGAATGATGAAACAGTTTATGGAAGAGTTTGGACAATGGTTAAGGCATAAAATAAGGATAATCGTTATAAAACAATGGAAAATCCCAAAGACCATTTATAAAAATCTATGTTACATGAATAGAAAATATAAATGTGGTTTTGACCATGAATCAATCTTTAAAGTAGCAAATTCAAGACTTGGGTGGTACAGACAAAGTGGAATGAATGTAGTTAATTTTATAATCAGTCCAATGGTGCTTGAAACAAAAATAAAGGACGGAGCTGGTTTGCTCAATCCTTTAAATTATTATCTAAGATAGGTTGGAATATAAGTTGTAGAGCCGTATACGAGACCCGTACGTGCGGTTCAATGAGAGGGAGATAACTTCTGCAGTCATCTCTCTACTCTATTGCCGAGAAATATTCCTGACAGAGGGAGGAAATTTCTGCTTTTCAATTTACATAATTAAAAAATGTCAATATATGGACAGTTAAATGCAGGAATCTACATCTCGACAAGTAAAAAGTATCGTAAATTGTAAGGCCTTCGGACGTAGTTTAAGATACATATATAAGAAAAAAACGAAAACCAAAGGAGGATATTCTTATGTCAAAAAAAATGAAAGCAGCGATATTAGACGGGTTCCACCAGGATTTCCATTGGGAAGATGATGTGGAGATTGCAGATCCAAGAGCGAATGAAATCCAGGTAAAAATTGTAAGCTGCGGCTTGTGCCATACGGAGCGTGCGGAACAGGTTAATCTGTGGGGGCTGGGCCTCCCATTCCCGATTGTTCTGGGTCATGAAGGTGCAGGGAAAGTCGTTCAGGTAGGACCTGGCGTTACCAAGTTTAAGGTAGGGGATAAGGTGGCCATGTCTACGCCATGGTGCGGTACCTGTGCAGCCTGCTCCAGCGGCCAGCAGTGGGCGTGCGAACATGTGGATGATCTGGAGATCCGGGGTGTGGACTATTACGGAACGCCGGGGCCTCTGAGCAGAAACGGAAAACCTGTATATACCTTCTTTAATCAATCCGCTCTGGCTGAGTACAGTACCATTCATATAAACAACTGTACAAAACTCCCGGATGATTTTGACCTGAGGATTGCCGGACCTCTAGGATGCGGGTTCCGCACCGGAGCCGGTTCAATCTACAATGTTGTGAAGCCAAAACTGAATGACTGGGTGATCATCACGGGAACAGGCGCGGTTGGGTTTGGCGCTCTGTGGACGGCAAAAGCAATGGGAGCCAAGGTCGTGATGGTAGATATTCTGCAGAACAGGCTGGATATTGCCATGGAGCTCGGTGCAGATGCTGCTTTGAACAGCAAAGGGATGACAGCAGATGAAATGGGAGAGGCCCTGAACGACATCACGGGCGGCGGCGCCCAGGGGATGGCCGAATGTACCGGACAGGGAATCTGTTATAAAGGTGGAATGAAGGCATTGAAGATGGGAGGCCGTTGTGCATCCGTGGCATTCATCAATGAACTGAACTTCGAATACTTTACGACAGAGTGCCAGGACTGTAAGAATGTTCAGTTTATCCGTATGGGAAATGTGGAAGGGGACACCATTATTCCGATTATGGCAGAGCTTTACAAAAGAGGAATGTTCCCGTTTGACAAACTGATTAAATTCTATCATTTCACTGAACTGGAACAGGCTATGGAAGATGCCCATACGGGTGTAACCATTAAGCCCGTGCTGCTCTGGGACATGGATTAAGTCAAAAGACTGTGCTGCTTAGGAAAGGAAAACGATATGTCGGAAGAAATATCATATAAACAAGAACAACGCATCGCTACAATCACTTTTAACAGGCCGAAAGTACTAAATGCCTTAACAATCCCGATGCTTGATGAACTGGAGGGTATGATCGACAGGCTGAATGAAGATGAATCCTGCAAGGTTATTATTATAACAGGCGAGGGAAGGAGCTTTGCGGCAGGAGCAGATATATCATGCATGAAAGAGGCGTCACCTCAGGAGGCAATGCGGTTCAGCAAGACTACAACCCGCCTTTTCCGAAAAATAGAATTAGCCAGGCCCTTTACGATTGCAGCAGTGAACGGCTACGCACTTGGCGGCGGGCTTGAGCTGGCGCTGGCCTGCGATGTCCGGGTGGCGGCAGACACCGCAAAGCTTGGGCTTACGGAAACCGCTATCGGTTCCTTTCCTGGGTCGGGCGGTACTATGCGCCTGCCCAAGCTAGTAGGGCTTGGTAGGGCAAAGGAGCTTCTTGCGACGGCAGAAAAGGTTCCGGCCGCCCGGGCAATGGAGCTTGGAATGGTGGAACATATCGTGCCATCGGATAAACTGATGGAATTCTGCAGGGAGTTGGCAAAACGCATTTGTAAAAACAGCCGGAATGCAATCGCGGATGGCAAAAGACTTATGACACTCAGTTATGAGATGGATGCAGAAAAGGCATGTGAGCTGATGACATTTATGATCGGGATGAACTATGGAAGTAAAGATCAGAGGGAAGGAATGCGTGCGTTTCTGGAAAAACGGGAACCACACTTTGAGTAGAAAGGAGAAATGATGGGATTTAATGGATTTGAGCTGGACGAAGATTTGAAGGCTGTCAGAAATCTGATCCGGGATTTTACAGACAGGGAGATTCGTCCGTTGGCAGAACAGTTTGACCAGGAGAATTTATACATCCCTGAAGAGCTTTGGAGGAAGATGGGGAGACTGGGATTGTTCGGGTTTACGATACCGGAGGAATTTGGCGGGAATCATCTGGGATATCTTGCACTTGCAGTTGCAATTGAGGAGGTCTCAAAGGGCGCAGGAGTTATGTACTCCCCCGTAGCCGGTCAGAACGGGGCGTTTAATGGGGCGATTATAGACAGCGGGACACCGGAACAGAAGCAGAAATATTTGCCGGGTACTGCGGAGGGAAGATTGAAGGGCGCATTTGCCCTGACAGAGCCGAATGTGGGTTCCGATGCGCGGGGCATGCAGACCGTGGCAGCGTTGGAGGGCGAATGCTGGATCATAAACGGACAGAAGACCTTTATTACAAATGCCGACCGCGCAGATTATATTATTACGTTTGCAAAAACGGAAGAGGGGACGGTCTGCCTTATTGTAGATAAAGATGCTAAAGGACTTAGCATTGGGGCAACAGAGAGAAAAATGGGGATCCACGGCGTGGGACTGAACAATGTATTCTATACCGATTGCAGAGTACCCGTGGAAAATCAGATTGGAAAAGTAGGAGAAGGTTTCCTCAATGCAAAGGATAGTCTGATGGGGGCCCGTCTCGGTGTGGCGGCCGGTGCGCTCGGTCTGGCACAGGAAGCCATTGACGTGGCTGTAGAATATGCAAAACAGAGGGTACAGTTTGGCAGACCGATTTCACAGTTCCAGAATACCCAGTTTGTCCTTGCTGAGTGCCAGACTAAACTGGATGCAGCAAGACTGCTTACATATCGGTGTGCGGCCGCACTGGATGCGGGAAAGCATGAGACGTATATGGCTTCTATGGCAAAGTATTATGCGACGGAGACGGCGAACCAGGTTGCGGACAAATGTCTGCAGGTATTTGGCGGATATGGTTACTGCGCAGGGTATCCGATCGAGAGGATCTACCGGGATCTCAGGATCTTTACAATTTTTGACGGAACATCGGAAGTACATAAAATGATCATTTCCAAGAAGATGGGTGTCAGATAAAGGAAGAAGGTGAAGTTATGGGCAATCAATTTCAACATTTGTTATCCCCTTTGAAAGTTCGCAGAACAATATTCAAAAACAGAATGTGTGTAGCGCCAATGGGCGGCGGATATGGCGATCTCCAGGGGGCGCACGGGGAGTATACGGAGACTGCGCTGGAATATTTTACAGAAAGGGCGCGCGGCGGCTTCGGAATCATATTCGCCGGCGCGTTGTATCCGGACAGGGAAGTGGATCCTACGGACCAAAGCTTTAATTTTATGAATCATCCGGATGACTTTGCCAAGATGGCAGCCCGCATGAATGAAAGGGCTGATTTCTATGGGGCTAAGATCATCCAGCAGGTAACTATGGGACTGGGAAGAAATTATGCAGGGCTTTATGCACCTTCCGCTGTGGAGGTATATGGCTCTCCGGAAATCAAAAGTCTTGTGCTGACAAAGGAACAGATCAAAAAGAAAATTGATTCGGTAATACAGGCATCCGAACTTATGAAGCGTTCCGGCTTTACCGGAGTGGAGGTTCATGCTATGCACTGGGGCTATCTGCTGGATCAGTTTGCGATGGCAATTACCAATCATCGGGAGGATGAGTATGGCGGTTCATTGGAGAACCAGATGCGAGCAGCATCAGAAATTGTACAGGGCATTAAGCAGACTTGCGGAGATGATTTTATTGTCACCATGCGCCTGGGATTAAAGAGCTATATTTCCGGACTGAACAAGCGGAACTTTACCGGTGAGGATGAAAAAGGGAGAACATTGGAAGAAGCGGTCAGAATTGCAAAGATCCTTGAGCAATCAGGGTATGACATGCTGAATGTGGATGTGGGGATCTACGACACGTTTTACCATGCGGCTCCGCCCATGTATATGCCGAAAGGCCATGTGATTCCGCTTGCAAAAGAGGTAAAGAAGGCTGTAGGAATTCCAATCCTGTGCGGATCCCGTATGAATGACCCGCGGATGGGGGAAGAAGCTATTGAAAAAGGAGAAATCGATGGAATCGTCCTTGGACGGCCGTCCTTGGCGGACCCATATTATGCGCATAAAGTAGAAATGGGACGTCCGGATAAGATTCGTCCTTGTATCGGATGCACGACCTGCTGCTATAAGATCTTTGACGGTTGTGAACATGTGGCCTGCGCCGTAAATCCACAACTGCAGAAAGAGAGTTATTATCAGACGGTACCTGCGCTTGTGAAGAAAAAGGTTGCGGTGATCGGCGGAGGGATTGCCGGAATGGAGGCAGCCAGAATTGCAAAGATGCGGGGGCACGATGTCACAATCTACGAGAAAAGCGGCTGTCTGGGAGGACTACTGCTTCCGGCCGGAGCACATGTATTCAAAGAAGAAATACGGCAGTTAGTCAAATGGTACATACAGGAGATTGAAGAACTTAAGATACCGGTGATCTATCATCGGGAGATGGATGCAGATGCAATCAAAAGACTGAATCCAGATGTTGTCATCAACGCGGTAGGAGCTCATGCGGTTGTCCCGGATATTCCGGGAGCGGATCACAAAAAATGTAAAACAGCGGTGGATGTACTTGCGAACCATCTTAGGATCGGGGAGAAAGTGGTCTGTGTCGGAGGCGGACTGGTCGGCTGTGAATGTGCGATTGACTTTGCGGCGCAGGGGGCTTCGGTCACTCTGGTGGAAGCATTGCCCGAAGTGCTGAAGGCAACGCCGATGATATCTCCAAGTGTACGACAGATGATTCCGGATCTCCTGGACCATCATCATGTTGATGTAAAATGCGGCTGGCTGATCAGCGAAGTAAACGATCGGGGGGCTGTCATCACATCGGCGGATGGTAAAGCATCACAAGAGGTTGCGGCGGATACCGTGATACTTTCTTTGGGGACAAGGGCAAATCTGGATATGAAAGAAGAATTCAAAGGATCCGGCATCGAGTACTATACGGCCGGAGATGCGCAGAAGGCAGGAAACGTCTATACATGCGTACATAGTGCATATGACATCGCACGGATGATTTAAGAAAGGAGCAGTGAATATGGAAATATCAGCAGCAACAGAGGAATATATAGACCAATTGGTAAAAAAGGCAAGAGAGGCACAGGCAGTGTATGCTTCGTTTGACCAGGAAGGGCTGAACCGGACTGCAAGAGCAGCGGCACGTTGTGTGTATGACAATGCAGAAATTTTTGCAAAAGAAGCAGTGGAAGAGACAGGCATGGGAACCGTGGAAGGAAAGATACTGAAACAGCGTGCCGCGATGACGACACAATGGTGCTATACAAAAGATAAGATCTCAACCGGCGTCGTTGGCTGGGAGCAAGGTAAGCTGGATGTGGATTGTATCCTCAAAATTGCGAAGCCCATAGGTGTTATCGCAGCAGTACAGCCTGTAACAAATCCGACCACTTGTTTTGGAGGTAATGCGATGTATGCGTTGAAAAGCGGGAACGCCATCATTATCTGTCCCCATCCAAGAGCAAAAAATGTATCGAATCACTGTGGACAGCTAATGCGGGAAGCCATCGTAAAAGCAGGCGCACCGGCAGATTTGGTACAGGTGATTGAGGAGCCGTCCATAGAGATGACGGCAGCGGCAATGGCAGCCTGTGACGTTGTAATCGCTACGGGCGGTCCAGGCATGGTAAAGGCTGCAAACAGCAGCGGAAAGCCATCGCTCGGCGTTGGACAGGGAAACTGTCAGGTTGTGATTGATAAAGGGATGCAGGACTACTTTGACTCGCTGGCGGAAGGTGCTATCGAAAACCGCATCTGGGATAGTGGAATTCCATGTACCGGAGAACAGACGGTGATCATGCCGGAGGAGGACGCGGAAGCAATCGTTGCGGCGTTTGTGAAGCATGGGGCTATGGTAATCAAAGAGGAGGAAACCGTGGCAAAACTTAGGAACCTGCTATTCGAGGAGAAAGGGGGCTCTTATCGTGCTAATCCGGACTATGTCGGACAGTCTGTACAGACAATAGGAAAGGCAATCGGCCTGGATGTACCTGCTGAAGTAAAGTCCTTCTTTGTAGAGATCCATAAATATGGAAAGGATGAACTTCTCTGTAAGGAAAAGATGTGTCCGGTGACTAATTATATTACTTATTCCGGAGATTGGGCGGAGGGTGTTGCAATTGCAAAGGCTAATCTTTTGAACGAAGGGGCCGGACATTCCAGTGATATCTATACTTTGAATAAGGAACACCAGCGCTATGCCGGTCTGGAACTTCCGGTCTGCCGCCTGATCGTAAACAATAACAATGGCATTATCGGCGGTGAACCGTATTATACCAATGGAATCATTGCAACAACCGGTCTTGGCTGCGGTTACTGGCAGCAGAACGTGCTGGGAGAAAATCTGACTTTTGAGCACCTTCTGAACTATACCAGACTTTTCTATACGGTTCCCGGCAAAGAGTCTCCTACAGAAGCGGAGATCTGGAAAGAAATATAATCCCAGGAAAGGAGACAGAAAAAATGTATAGAATTCTGACTTTAAATTTCGGCGGTACGTCTGCAAAATTATCGGTCTGGGAAGACGAAATCTGTGTGGAAGACTATTCGATGGATTATACACAAGAAGAAATCGACCTCAGCCTGACTTCTGAACAGGAAGTGGAGCTAAAAACAAAGAAAGTTTTGGAGTGGCTGAATTCCATCCATATGGAGGTCGCTGATTTTGATGCAATTGCACCCCGTTTTGGCGGAATGTTTTATGGGGGAGAGGGCGGCACCTTTGTGGTGGAAGGTGCTCTGGAAGAACATTTGAAATCCATGTACCATCCGGACAAATCTGCAACGCACGCAACCTATCTGACTTATGAAATAGCAATGCGCCTGCAGGAAGGGATAAAGAAAGAAATACCTCTGCTGACAACGGATCCTTCTACTGTAAACCAGTTTCTTCCGGAGGCGCGGATTACCGGGAATCCACTGTTTTATAAGAGGGCGTCGTTCCATGCGCTGAACCACAGGGCAGTAGCCAGAAGGGCTGCTAAAGACCTGGGCAGCAGGTACGAAGACGTGAACCTGATTGTGGTGCATATGGGAGGCGGCGTTTCCGTAGGGGCGCATGAACATGGACGGATCATCGACGTCAATGATTCCAGCGGTGATGGCGACGGCGCATTCTCACCAAACCGTGCTGGGACACTCCCAACAGGCCAGCTGGTACACCTCTGTTACAGCGGAAAGTATACGGAAAGACAGGTATTTAAACTATTAAAAGGGGAAGCCGGGCTTAAAGCATATCTTGGAACGGAAGATTTGCGGGAAATCGAAAAGCGGATTGAAGAAGGAGACACCGAAGCGGAATTGGTATTCAAGGCGCTGGCATATCAGATTTCCAGGGAAATCGGAGCCTGCTATGCCGCATTATGCGGAGAGGCAGATGCAATTGTTCTGACGGCGGGAATGTCCCACAGTACCGCTTTGGTCGAACTAATACGGCAGAGAGTTGGAAAATTAGCTCCTCTTTGTACTTATCCCGGCGGGTTTGAGAATGAAGCCCTGGCATTGGGGGCTCTGCGTGTTCTCAACGGAGAGGAACAGCCGGCCGTTTATGAGGGTGAGAGCAGGAATATGCAGGCAATTATATAGGAAGGCAAAGGAAGAGAAAGGAAAAAGAAATATCATGAATATACTTGTTTGTGTGAAGCAGGTACCGGACACAACTGAAATTAAGATTGATCCGGTACGGAATACATTGATTCGTGCGGGAGTACCCAGTATTCTGAATCCTTTTGATGCATACGCTATGGAAGCGGCGGCCAGGCTGAAAGATGCGGATCCAAAAGGAACTAAGATCATAGTAATGTCCATGGGTCCAGAAGCAGCAGAGGCGGTTCTCAGAGAATGCCTGTCTATGGGGGCTGATGCGGCTTATCTGATGTCGGACAGAGCGTTTGGGGGATCGGATACACTGGCTACGAGCTATATACTGTCACAGGGCCTTAAAGAGGTCCAAAAACGGGAAGGAAATATAGATCTCATATTCTGCGGAAAACAGGCAATTGACGGAGATACCGCCCAGGTGGGGCCGGAGCTTGCAGAACATCTTGGATATCCCCAGATTACATACGGACTGGAAGCGAAAAGGGAGGGGGCATGTATCCGCATCAAAAAGGAAGTGGAGGAAGGTTTTCAGATTATCGAAGCAGACCTCCCGGCTGTCGTTACCTTTACGAAAGCATCATGGGAGCCAAGGCTTGCGACAATCAAAAGTCTTCTTGCATCCAGAAAAGCTGAGATCCATGTCATTACGTATGCAGATACGACAGACATCGAGGATGCCATGATAGGATTAAAAGGTTCGCCGACAAAGGTAAAAAAGACGTTCGTTCCGCAAAAGAAAGTGGGAGGGATTAAAATTACCGGAAAGAATGCGGTACAAGCCGGCAAAGAATTAGCAGCGCTTCTGGATGAGGCAAAAGTAGTCTAAAGGAGGAGTGGTTTTGGATACAAATACAAATGACTTATGGGTCTTTATTGAGACAAAGGAGGACGGCAGTGCGGTCAAGGTCGGCCTGGAACTCCTGAATCCGGGACGTGGCCTGGCAGATAAGCAGGGAGGTCAGCTTGCCGCGTTAGTTATTGGTTATCAGACAGCAGCGGCGGCAGAGTCGGCCGGCCGGCTGGGAGCGGATAAAATCATTGTCGTAGACGGGCCGGAATACAAGCAATACCGGACAGATGCCTATGTGGACGCCTTGTATGCGCTGGTCGGAAAGTATAAGCCGGCGAGCATGCTGATTGGGGCTACCAATAACGGGCGGGATCTGGGTCCTCGTATTGCATGCAGGCTGAAGACAGGGCTTACCGCAGATTGTACGGCCCTGGATATTGATGAAGAAAATGGAAATGTGGCATGGACGAGACCCGCATTTGGGGGAAACCTTATGGCAACAATCCAGTGTCCGGACCATCGCCCGCAGATTGGAACGGTACGCCCCGGAGTATTCAAAAAAGGGGAAGAGAAGGGATCCCACGCAGAGATTATTTATGAAGATATCCATATACACGAGAAGGATATCCGTACCCGGATTGTAGAAATGATTCAGGACATGAATGCGGAGGATGTAGATCTGGAAGGAGCCGAAATTATTGTCTCGGGCGGCAGAGGAGTTGGAGGGCCGGAAGGCTTTGATACTATCCGGGCGGCGGCCGATGCTCTGGGCGGGGCAGTGGGGGCCTCCAGAGCCGCGGTAGATGCCGGTTGGATTGCACATAATCATCAGGTGGGGCAGACCGGAAGGACGGTAGCGCCGAGGCTTTATATTGCCTGTGGAATATCCGGGGCCATCCAGCATGCGGCAGGTATGAGCGGGGCTGACTGCATCGTGGCAGTCAACACAAACGCTGACGCCCCTATCTTTGATATTGCGGATTACGGCGTGGTGGGAGATTTGTTCCAGGTGCTGCCTGTATTGGTGGATGAGATAAAGAGATTACGTATGTAGAAGGAATTTGTGAGATTATATTCCCTTGTTTTGAGGAAGGGTAAAAAGGAGAGAGAATATGGAAAATCAGATAAAATTAAAAAAAGCGCCGGCATACCGCTTCATACCGTATCTTCTGGTTGTACTTGCATATTGTCAGATTTATGTCGGGACAAGTCTGGTGCAGCAGGCCGGAGTACAGCTGAAAGAATGGTTCAGTATAGGGGATACCGGGCTTTCTTATTTGCAGACAGTCTGTACGGTTGGTATGGGAATCTTTGAACTGATAGGCGCTTTGCTTGTCCGCAAAATCGGAGCAAAGAAAGTCTGCATGAGCGGTATGCTTGTATATGTAGCTGCAGGCCTGCTTTTCTTCCTGAAGCCGTCCAGTTATGGCCTGATGTTTGCTACGCGTCTGTTCCAGGGATTTGGGTCAGGACTGATGTCGTGCTGTGTAATGTCACTGGCTATTGTATGGTTCCCAAGAAAAGAACGTTCCCTCGCTTCCGGATTTATGGCATGTATGTATGGTATGGGGAACCTGATATCCACCAATATCTGTACCCAGATGTTCCTGCATGGATTTGAATGGAACCAGGTATTCGGAATACTTTTGGTGGCAATGAACCTGGCCGGATTCCTCCTGTTTTTATTTGTATATGTGGATATCGAGAAAAAATACGGCTGTACCAATATAGACGAGATCATTGAGGGATCGGAGCTTGACGAGACAGCGGAGGTGAAAACTTATGAAAATAAAAAATTTACCCCTTATAAGAATACAAGAGAAATGATAAGGAGCGGTTCCTTCTGGACATTTATGGTGCCAATTTTCTTATACTGCTGGAATGTATATTGTCTCGCGTTCGTCCTGCCGATCCTCTTTAATGAAAAAGGATTTACTCCGGAGCAAAGTGCGGCAATCCAGTCGCTGACGTTTTTAGGGGCAATCATTGGCAGTCCGGTCGGCGGATTGATATCCGATAAGTTTCTGAAAGGGCGGAGGGCAGCGATCAGCGGTATCGCGTTTATTGGGAGCGTGATCCCATTGATTATCCTTCCTATGGCAATCAATTCAGGGGCTTCGATCATGACATTATCCATGCTGTGCCTGGCATCTTATCTGATCATGCATTTCGCGGCAGGGCCTCAGTGGGTTATGCCGAATGAAATGTGTACGCCACAGTTTGGAATGGTGCTGATGGGGATTACATTAATTGTCACGAAGATCGGCGGAATTATTGGACCGATTGTAGCGGGATATATTTCTGATACGGCAGGCAGTATTATGGGCGGTATCTGGTCCATCGTTATCATTTCAGTCATTGCCGGTATTGCCAACTTTGTTCTTGCAAGAAAATGGGGCTTATAATATGACGGCCGGAAAGGAAAGAGAACTATGGTATTAAAAACAATTGAGGAAGCCATCCGGGCTGCATCCGCGGGAAAGCAGAGAAAGGTGCTGAGTGTGGCGGTTCCGGAAGATCCGCATACGCTGGAAGCTGTGCTCAGGGCAGCCAGGGAGGGGTACGTAAAGCCTCTCCT
Source organism: Eubacterium sp. BIOML-A2 (assembly GCF_009680135.1). Lineage (NCBI taxonomy): Bacteria > Bacillati > Bacillota > Clostridia > Eubacteriales > Eubacteriaceae > Eubacterium > Eubacterium sp. BIOML-A2. Next base: position 51,692 of record NZ_WKZK01000012.1, on the reverse strand, counting down.
GGTTGGAAACAGAGACAAAATATTAGAAATAGTATCAAATGATTTAAAGACGGAGATAGAAGACGAATGGGTGATCGATAAAAAGAACCGTGAGGAGGCCGCGGATGAGGCGGTTGCACTGGTACGCGATGGAAAAGCGGACTTTCTTATGAAAGGGAGTATCAATACGGCAGAGATTATGCGTGCTGTTTTGAATAAGGAGCACGGCCTTCCACATGAAAAACTGATTACGGATATCGCTATCACAGAACTTCCATGGTATCATAAACTTTTGTTTTTTGCAGATGGCGGTCTGGTTGTCTATCCCACATTAGAACAGAAAGCGGCAATGATCCGGTTAATTGTAGATTCCATGCATAGATTGGGATATGGCGATCATATTAAGGTCGGAATCCTTTGTGCTGCAGAGACATTTTCACCCAAAATCCAGGAGTCTGTGGATGCAGTGGAGCTGAAAAGGATGAACCGGGAGGGAGAAATCACGGGCTGTATCGTAGAAGGCCCAATCTCACTGGACCTTGCAATGAAGCCGGATGTGGCCAGGGCAAAACAGTATGAAAGCCCTTGTGCGGGGGATGTCGACGTGCTGATTATGCCCAACCTTGTGACGGGCAATGTGTACAGCAAGTCTATAGAAATGCTGGGAGCAGAACCGCTTGGTATTATAACCGGGGCAAAATGTCCGATTGTATGCGTAAGCCGCGGTGCCCCCGCGGAACTGAAGTATAAGACAATCGTTATGGCATCCATGCTGGCATGATATAATGGAACACTGATTCAATTATGTAATATACAGCGTTAAATGAGGGATATTGAAAATGAAATTGCAATATCCCTCCTGCCAGATAAATTATTTTATAAGCCTGCCTTTGGCGGGCTTAATAATTTTCCTGATTTTCCTGGCCTGCGGCCGGCTCCAAAAGCGGCAGCCGCAGCGTAATACAAGTGCCCTCCCCCTGGGCACTCGTGATTTCCATGACGTTAAGGCTGTAAATCAGATGAAGCCGTTTCTTTACATTGTAAATACCTATACTGCGTTTTTGCTCCTTCCTAGCAGAATGTCTATCAGTCTGCAGTTCTTCCAGCAGTTCAGGAGCAATACCGATCCCGTTGTCTGCCACGGAAAGTACAAGAGTATCCTCGGTCTTCTCTGCAGTAATCAGAATATTCCCTTCCTCCGGCCGATCCTCCAGCCCATGGATAATCGCATTTTCCACAAGCGGCTGCAGAATCATGGCTGGAATATTCTCGTTCAGGCAGTCAGGGGAAACATCCAGCCTGTATTGAAGCCGGGACTGGAATCGGACTTTCTGGATCTGCAGGTAATAGGTGAGTGTCTGGATTTCCGTTGCGAGAGGGATGGTCTCGGACATAACGGTCAGGCTGTTACGGAGCAGCCCGGAGAGGCAGTCCAGCATGTCCTTTGTGAGGGCGGCAGACTCAATAATCGCCATGGCGGAAATCGTATTCAGTGTATTATACAGAAAATGCGGATTGATCTGCATCAGAAGATACTCCAGTTCTGAACGGTTCAGGGAATTCTGCATCTCGATATTTTTCAGCATCTCATTCTGCAGCCGGGCTTCTACGCGCTGTTTTTCCAGCAGGCGCTCTTGGTTTTCCTGCAGCTGCAGCACCATCTTGTTGAAAGAGCTGGCGAGCAGGCAAATCTCATCATTCTGCCGGGAGGGAGGCGTATAACTGACCGTCAGGTCTCCCTGTGCAACCAGCCGGAATTTTTTGCTCAGCTCCACAATCGGCTTTGCAAAATATGCGGATATCTGATAGGAGATAAACAGGCAGAACATGGTGAAGAATACAAGCAAAATATAGAGACTGCTCTGGCTGGTATTCAGGCCGTTTGTATTCTGGCGGATCCGCGCATCCGCCAGTTCCAGTTCCGTGGACATTCCCTTATAAATATAATTGTAGATGTTATTTCTTATGTAGTCCAAACTGACGCGCTCTCTTGTATACAGGTAGGAGGCGGCATCCGGGTTATAGTTGTCAAATAATTTGGTTGTGGCATCCATATAGGACTCGGTCATGACCTGAATATCCCGGTAGAGGTAAGAGTCCGGGTAAAGAAGCCGCATAGAAGCGCTGCAGGCTATTGCGTCTAAACATTGGTCCTGGAACTTTCTGCGGTAGTCGGGGGATGGATGTGCATAGTAATTGGACGCGGTGGTAGCGGATTCTTCCAGGGAAACAAGCAGAAGCTGGAGGCTCTGGATATGCTCCAGCGTCTCGTTGTTTGCCCGGTTCAGGCTGCGGCTGGACTGTATGGAATAGAAAGAAATCCCGGACATGATCAGGATAATGATTAAAAAATACCGTAAGAGCCTTGTGGACAGCCTGGAGGCGGAGTTAAAGAGTTTTCGCATATTTCTGGTACTCCTTTGGGGTAAGCCCTGTTATTTTCTTAAATATTCTGCAGAAATAGTTTTGGTCGCTGTAGCCCACCTGAATACTGACATCCTGAACGGAAAGCGTACCTTTTTCCAGGAGTGGTTTGGCAAGGCTGATCTTTTTCTGCGTGATATAGTCTGTAAAATTAAGATGGTATTCCTCCTTAAATACTTTGCTTACGTACTGTGGGGTCAGATTTAGATAACTGGACAGGCCCTCCAGGGATACCATCTGTATCGGTTCGCGTTCCATATAATAATTGATCTTTTTCATAAGTGCATAGTTTTTTTCCTGAGATTCATTCTGGAGGAACTCTAAAAAGGAATTCAGTGCATAGTTGACGTGTTCTTTTAACTGGTGTTCAGAGACACTGGATTGGATCTGGCATAGGAATGGATACAGGTCAAAGCTGGTCTGCCTGAAACCAAGCTGGTGGAGCAGGCTTTTTAGGGCAGACAAAAACTGGATGGAATATTCTTTTGAAATCTGCAGAGAATTCCGGGCCGTAAAGATCTCGTTCAAAAGCTGCTGTGCATACTCATGGGCCCTTTCCGTATTCCTGCTGCGAAGGGAGTCAATAAACAGTTCTTCCAAAGAGTATGGGTAGACGGCATGGGCGGAATTGAAAACCGGGGTGTACTCTATGACGGTGCCGGGCAGAAGCGCAGGGAGCACCTCCAATGCCTCCTGGTAGGATGATTTAAATAACTGGCAGGTATGATAGACGCCGCCAAAGGCCGCTCCGCTTTTCAACTTAAAACGCTGGTTTAAAAGAGTGATAATCTTGCGCGCCAGCATGCAGGCTGTCTCGTGCCAGGACGGATCGGACGGTGAAATGTGGAAGAACAGGGGGAGAACATGAAAAGAGACTTCCCCGATCAGTACGTTCTTATGAAAGCTTATCATCTGGGAAATGCTTTCGATGATCTGTTTGTATGTATCTGCCGGTGGCTGGGGCGAAAAAGGCAGGGTGCTGTCCGGGGACTGGGTAAGTGGGAACAGCATAAAAAAGCCTGAGTCGGTCAGCCCGGGCAGCAGAGGACTGTATTCCGCCAGCAGAGCCGGCGCAGCCGTGCCATTGATATAACTGGCTACCAGATTCCTTTTTATAACCGGGATTGCCAGAGAGACAATCTCCTTCTCCTCCACATCTTTATTTTTTATTGCTCTGTTTTGGGACAGGCTGTCTGTGATTTTTTGAAGTGTTTCCGTGACTTCCTTTTCTATCAGCGGCTTTAACAAATATCCTTTGACGCCTATTATGAGCGCTTCTCTTGCATATTCAAAGCTGTCGTAAGCCGTAAGGATCAGGATCGTGGTTCCCGGCAGATTCTCCAGAATTGTTTTCGATGCAGTGAGTCCGTTCATGCCGGGCATTTTGATATCAATGATTACAATATCGGGCTTGTATCTCAGGGCGGCCTGAACCGCAGAGGCTCCGTCCTCACATTCAGCAGCCACGTTCAGATCAGGCATATTTTTGCTGAGCATTACGTGCAGCGCATACCTGGATAAAGCTTCATCGTCTACTATGATTACAGAATACATAGGGCCTCCTAAATCGTAATTTCGTACAGGGCAGAAATGCTTCCACCGGGAAGCATGCCGGTGAGTTCCAGGGAACTGTGCGGGCTGTTCCAGGCAAAATAAAGGGCAGTATAGGTCTGGGAGGCATTGGAGAGCTGCTCCAGATTTTCCCAGATCTGTGCCAGAATGCAGTTTCTTGGAATCAGCAGATCTTCCGGAATATCCGGGAGATTCTCATCCAGCATCTGAAAGAAGGGGATCGAGATAAAAACTTCTCGGATCAGCATCAGCATGTCCAGCTCCTGTTTTAAAGGCGCCGCCTTATCCGGGCGGCTGATATACCTCCAGTAACTGCTGAAGCAGTTGATAAAATGCAGCGTCATAGGAGCCTGTTCGAGATAGGCTGCCTGGGAAACCGTAACCAGAAAATTCCGGACGGAAATCGTCTCTGCGGACATGTAAAAACCTCCTTTTACCCAAATACATTTTATAAAAATGAGTGTCGAGGCAGACCGCGCTGCCTGTTAAGATATATCGTTTCCTCTATACTATAAGTATATATTACATTTGCACCAGTGCAAAAACAAGAAAGATGTAAGAAATTAGCATTATTTTAAAGTCCAAGTGAGGCAATTTATAAAAAGTGTAGAATATTGTGGGGGAAATATTATAAAAATATGCTAATTTAGTAAGCTATTGTTGATTACAGAACCGAAATGTTTATGTAAAATGAAATTAACATGAACGAAGTGAAAAAAGGAAAGGAAGGTTATGTTATGAAAAAGAAAATGGTTGCGGTTGTTTTGGTTCTGGCGATGGCGATAGGTCTTACTGCCTGTCAGGGAGGAAGCAAGGATGCGGACAGCACGGCAAAGACGGAAGACACGAAGAGTGATGCGCAGGGAACGGATGGGGATTCACAGAGCAATCTGTCGGATCAGCTTTATATTCAGGTATCTGCATTGGGGTCAGACCCTTATTTCTACGACCACAAAATGGGCATGGAGATGGCAGGCGAAGAGCTGGGTGTGCGCACAGAATTCGTGGGGCCTGCGGAACTGGACATGAATGCCATGGTTACAGCATTTGAGCAGGCAATTGCAAAGAAACCGAACGGAATCGTGGTGGTAGGTTTCAACGAGCAGCTGACTCCGACAATTAAGAAAGCCATGGACGCAGGTATCCCGGTTGTTACGGTAGATGCCGATCTTCCGGATTCAGGCAGAATTGCATTTGTCGGAACCGGAAATGTGGAAGCGGGAATCACAGGCGGAGAGAAGATGAAAGAGCTTTTGGGCGACAGCGGAAAAGTAGCGATCATGTATAATCCGGGCCAGACGAACCTGGAAGAACGTGTGGCAGGCTATAAGCAGGCATTTGAGGGAACGGGAATCGAGATTATCGAGGAAGTGGATACCAAACAGGACAGCGTAATTGCGGCACAGAATATCGCGGCAGTTCTGCAGAAACATCCGGATCTGAACGGAATCGTCTGTGTGGATGCGACCGGCGGCACGGCAGCGGCCACTGCAGTCAGAGAAGCAGGACGTACAGGAGATGTGAAGATCATCGCAATGGACCGTTCCAATGAGATTCTGGAGGCGATTGAAGATGGTATTATTTCCGCATCTGTTGCTCAGCAGACGGCGTTAATGCCATATTATGCTACACAGCTTCTGATTAATCTGAATAACTCCAAGGTGGAGATCACATCGGATAATGCAGCGGCAGGCGTACTCGGAGTACCCGGTTATATTGACACAGGCGCTATCATTGTGGATGAATCAAATTACGAGTATTTCAAGAGATAAAGACAAGGGTATGGGCGGGATTACACCGTCCATACTATTTTAAAGGAATTATAAAGGGATTCAAAAAAGTAATTTTAAAATAAATGCATAAAAAGGAATTCGTAAAAAGGAAGGAGGGCGCCTGTGTCTGAATACATACTGGAGGCAAAAGGAATCGTCAAGATATTCCCGGGGGTCCGCGCCCTGGACGGGGTAGATCTGAAAGTGAAAAAGGGAGAAGTGCATGCCCTTGTGGGAGAAAACGGTGCAGGTAAAAGTACCCTGATGCTGACACTCGGCGGGATCCATAAGCCGGACGAGGGGGAGATCTGGATTGAAGGAGAAAAAGTGGTATTTACTTCCGCCCACGATGCACTGCAGAAGGGAATTAGTATCGTACACCAGGAATTGAGCCTGGTTCCGTGCCTGAGTGTGGCAGAAAATATATTTGCCAACCGCCAGCCGGTCAATAAGTTAAATCTGATCAAAAGAGAAGAGTTGTATAATAAAACGAAGGAAATGCTGAAACTGTTTGAGATTGAAAATATCGACCCCGCCACGCCTGTAAAGGAACTGGCGATTGCCAACCAGCAGGTTGTGGAAATCCTGAAAGCAATGTCTTTTAGGCCGAAAGTACTTGTACTGGATGAGCCCACATCTTCTCTTACGGAGGTGGAGAAGCAGAAGCTGTTCCAGAATATCCGCATCCTGAAAGAACAGGGAATCAGCTTTATCTATATATCACATCACCTGCAGGAGATTTTTGAGATTGCAGACAGTGTAACGATCCTGCGGGACGGGGCATATATCGCGGAAGCGCGGGTCACAGATATTGGCGAGGACTTTCTGATAACTAACATGGTAGGCCGGAAAATTGAAAATATTTACGGGCGCCGGAGGCCGGAACAGAAGATAGGGGAGGTGCTTTTCGAGGCTGAAGGAATTTCCAGGGGAAAAGCATTCCAAGATATATCTTTTCAGGTCAGAAGAGGAGAGATTCTCGGCGTATCGGGTCTGGTAGGAGCCGGCAGGACAGAAATCGGAAGAGGAATCTTCGGAGCAGAGCCTCTGGAGACCGGAAGGGTAGTGCTGGAGGGGAAACCGCTGCAGATCCGCTGCCCGCAGGATGCGATCCGGCAGGGTATCGGTTATATGAGCGAGGACCGGAAAGAGCAGGGGCTGTATGTAAAATTTGACATCAGGCAGAACCTGATTGCTAACCAGCTGCGCCATTTTTCGAAAAGAGGATTCCTGAGGGAAAACCAGGTTGACCAGATGGTGCAGGATGCGGTAAAGGACTTTCGCATCTCTACGCCCGGAATCCGGCAGCTGGTCAATAAACTCTCGGGAGGGAATCAACAGAAGGTGCTTCTTGCCGCCTGGTTCGGGATCCGCCCGCGGGTGCTGATTGTTGATGAGCCAACAAGAGGTGTGGATGTAGGGGCGAAAAGTGAAATATACAATCTTCTGAGAAATCTGGCGGAAACCGGCGTGGGTATTATCATGATCTCGTCCGACCTGCCTGAGATTCTGGGGGTCAGCGACCGGATTATGGTGATCAGAGAAGGCAGGAATGTGGGAATCATCCCGGCTTCGGAAGCAACAGAAGAGAAAGTAATCTCCCTGGCATCCGGCGTAGCAAAGGGTGACTGTGTTAGTACAGAGTAAAGGTGCCGCTTGGCGGCAGAGCGGAGGCAGATATGAATATGATTAAGAAATTATTAAAACAGAGGGAGGCGGCAATTGTGCTGATTGTGTTGGGACTGTCCATCATTATGACGATTGCATCCTCTGTTTTCCTGACATATCAGAATATTGTGGCATTGCTTCTGGGCATGTCCATTGAGGTAATCATTGCAGTGGGGATGGCGAATCTTATGGCCAGCGGCGGATTTGACATGTCTGTGGGGTCCATACTGGCATTTTCAGGAGTCTGTGCGGGGCTGGTGCTCAAAGCAGGAATGCCGCCAATTGTGGCGGTTGTGGTAGGAATAGTAATCGGCGGGCTGGTAGGACTGTTTAATGGGTTTATTATTGCAAAACTGGAAATCAATGCATTTGTAACAACACTGGCGTCACTCAGCCTGTTCCGCGGCCTGACTCTGATCGTGACAAGAGGCCAGAATGTAAGCGGGCTGGGGGATGCATTCAACGCCATAGGGCAGAAGGTGGTACTGGGTGTGCAGGCGCCGATCTGGTATGCCATAATACTCGTAATCATAGGCGACATCCTGATGCGGCATTCCAGGTTTTTCCGGCAGAACTACTACATAGGCGGAAACGAAAAATCCGCAAAACTTTCCGGAATCAAAGTAATCAAGATCAAGATTCTGAACTATGTGACCGTCGGCCTGCTGGCAGGTTTTGCAGGAATCGTGGCAACAGCCCGTATGGGAACTGCATCCGTACAGCAGGGCACGGGCCTGGAACTTCGCGTGATCACGGCTGTTATTATTGGCGGGGCCAGCCTGCAGGGCGGTGAAGGAAGTGTTTTCGGCGCCTTCCTCGGGTCACTTCTGATGGCACTGATCACCAATTCCCTTACACTGTTGGGGGTGGATATTTACTGGCAGACTTTCGTAACCGGTGCAACGCTGCTTACGGCAGTTTTGATTGACCAGCTGGGGAAGAAAAGAAAGAAAATGTGATCTGAGAAAAAATGAGAATATTCTGAAAACGGTGAGCAAAGGGGTCAGACCCCTCTGTGAAAGGAGAAGCTTATATGGATAGCAGGGAAAAAATCAGCAGGGCTCTGGCGCATCGCAGCGGCCCGGTACCATTGGATATCGGCGCAACCTCGGTGACCGGGGTGCATATATCAATTGTAGAAAAACTAAGAGAGTATTATGGCTTGGAAAAACGTCCGGTGCGTCTGATGGAGCCGCTTCAGATGCTGGGTACGGTAGATGAGGATCTGAAGCAGGTAATGGGAATAGATACTACGCAGATTTGGAATCCAAACACGATTTTTGGTTTCAGGGATGAAGGATGTAAGGAGTGGCGGACTCCATGGGGGCAGGATATTTTAGTACCGGATAACTTTGAAACGTTTACGGATGCCAGGGGAGATGTGTTCCTATATGTGGCAGGAGACCGAAGCCTTCCTCCTACCGCAAAAATGCCTCTGGGCAGCTATTTTTTTGACTGCCTGTTAAGGGGAGAGGACTATGATGAGGACAATCTGCATGTGGAGGATAACCTGGAGGAATTCGGTTATATATCGGATGAAGATCTGGAATCTATCCGGACACAGTGCGAATCGGCAGACAAAAGTGGTTATGGCGTTATAGCTGCGTTCGGAGGCACCGGTATCGGTGATGTGGCATTTGTACCCGGCAGTATGCTTAAACATCCAAAGGGAATCCGGGATATTGAGGAATGGTATATTGCCACTTTGACAAACCAGGATTATCTTCACGCAGTTTTTGAAAAACAGACGGATATAGCTCTTGAGAATCTAAAAAAAATAAAAGAGACAGTAGGAGATGTTCCTCAGGCCGCATTTACCTGCGGCACAGATTTTGGAACCCAAAAGTGTCCATTTTGCTCGAATGAAACTTTCCGGAATCTGTATATGCCGTATTATAAGAAAATTAATAAATGGATCCATGCAAATACATCGTGGAAGACATTTAAACACTCCTGTGGGTCAATTAAGGCTCTGATCCCAGAGCTGATCGAATGCGGATTTGATATTCTGAATCCGGTTCAGTGGACAGCGAAAAATATGGATCCCCGGGAGCTGAAAAAGGAGTTCGGAAAAGATATTGTATTCTGGGGCGGCGGAGTGGATACGCAGAAAACATTTGCCTTTGGAAAAGCTGAGCAGGTTCGGGAAGAAGTACTGGAAATGTGCCGGATTTTTTCAGAAGGCGGCGGGTTTGTTTTTAACACGATACATAACATTCAGGCAATGACTCCTGTGGAAAATGTAGTAGCAATGATTGATGCGGTGAAAGAATTTAACAGGTAAGTCGCAGGATGGAACTCCGAAACGGCAGGAGCCGTCGAACCGGATATTTGGGATCTGGTTTGGCGGCTCCTGATAATATTTTTTCCTGCAGCTGGGTTAGCGTTTGTAAGGGGCATGTAGTTGTTTAGGTAAAGGATGGCTGGAATATATTACAGATATTGTCTAAATTTAAATTAAACTTCAATATAATTTTTTGATTTTATTATTGACATATGTTCATAATGAGGTATACTGAAAAAAGGAAAAGAGGTGATGATATGGCCAGACCACAAAAGTGCAGATGCATCTGTTCCATTCCGGGGACTACGGGATTTTTGCCTGAGGGCAGTACTCCTAATGGGACGGTGACAATCGGATATGATGAGTACGAGGTGATCCGACTGCTGGATTATGTGCAGCTTACTCAGGCAGAGTGTGCGAAGAAGATGGATATATCCCGTCCTACCGTTACGAGAATTTATAATGAGGCAAGACAGAAAATGGCTGATGCCATGGTGAATGGCAGAAGTATCAGAATCGAAGGCGGCGATGTGATCGTATGCCGTGCTATGAAACCGGAATGTGTCAATGAATTGCATTGCTGTCATAGAAAATAGTATGGATATATTATAAAACCAAAGGAGAATAAATATGAAAGTATTGATTATTGGAGGAGTGGCTGCCGGTACGAAGGCTGCAGCAAAATTAAAGCGCCAGGATCGCAGTGCTGAAGTTATGATTATAACAAAAGATCAGGATATATCCTATGCAGGCTGTGGTCTGCCATATTACGTGGGTGGAATGATTGAAAAGAGAGAAGCATTAATTGTCAATACACCACAGAAGTATTCTATGCTTACCGGTGTGGAGGTTAGGATCGGCATAGAAGCTGTGGGCCTGGATTCAGATAAGAAAGTCGTAAAAGCCAGAAATCTTCAATCCCAGGCAGAAGAAGAGTATTCCTATGATAAGCTGATCATTGCTACAGGCGCTTCTCCGTCCGTACCGCGGGTAGAAGGGATGCAGCTTGCTGGTGTATTTCGTATGCGAACACCTGATGATGCAATTGGAGTAAGGTCTTATGCAGAAGACCGCGGAGTGAAAAAAGCAGTTGTAGTTGGAGCCGGTTTTATAGGCCTGGAGGTTGCTGAAAACCTGAAAGCGAGGGGGATACAGGTCACAGTGATTGATTTTGCTGCCCAGATTCTACCCAATATTCTGGATCCCGAAATGGCTGCCTATGCGAAAAAGCATCTTCAGAAGGAGGGTATACGTGTAATAACGGGTACAAAGGCCGAGGCGATCATGGGTACGGACAGTGTAACTGCTGTGAAAACAACTGCGGGAACGCTGCCTTGCGAAATGGTGATTATGGCTGCAGGTATACGGCCAAATACGGCATTTTTAAATGAAAGCGGCATTGAAATGTTCAAAGGAACTATTCTGGTAGACGGACAGATGAAGACCAGTTTGGAGGATGTTTATGCTGCAGGCGACTGCGCGATGGTAACAAACCGGATCACAGGGAAGAGACAGTGGTCTCCCATGGGCTCTTCTGCTAATATGGAAGGCCGGACACTTGCACAGGTTCTGACAGGCGCCGTCAAAGAATACAAGGGAGTCCTGGGAACCGGCGTTGTGAAGCTCCCGAATCTGAACTGCGGGCGTACGGGACTGACAGAGGCACAGGCAAAAGAAGCGGGATATGAGGTGGTGACGGCCCTTGCAGTAACAGAAGATAAGGCACACTACTATCCGGGAGCCGCATCTTTTGTAACAAAGCTGATTGCGGATAAAGAGACGCATAAGCTTCTGGGAGCGCAGGTATTTGGCCCCGGAGCGGTAAATAAGATGGTTGACATTGCGGTGATGGGAATCAACATGGGTGCAGTCCTGGAAGATTATGAAAACGCTGATTTCGCATATGCACCTCCATTCTCAACAGCAATCCATCCCTTTGTCCAGGCGGTATATATTCTGTTGAACAAGATCAATGGAGAACTTGTGAGTATGACTCCTGCCGAATACGCAGAAGGAAAAGCGGATGGATGGCGTATTCTGGATGTAGGTCTGTCCCCGTCTATCCGTGGAGCGCAATATATTAATCTGGGCACGGTAAACGGAGAACTTGAGGGGATTGGCAAAGATGAGAAACTGCTGTTAGTCTGTACAAAGGGGAAACGGGCGTATTTCCTTCAAAACAGACTGAGATACTTTGGTTATGCAAACACGGCAGCATTAGAAGGCGGTGTCTTTTTCAACGATGTGAAGGTGAAAAAGACGTAGGCTGAAGTTTCAGCGGAAGATGTAACAAGGATTAAGGCACTTGTCTTCATCAGAGATAAGACGACCTCCGATAAGTTTAACGGACGTGTTATCACAAGAAATGGAAAGATCACTGCGGAAGAGGCCCGTACAATTGCAGAAGCTGCTGAGCTCTACGGAAGTGGTGAAGTGACGATGACCTCCCGGCTAACCGTCGAGATTCAGGGAGTACCATATGATAATATAGAGCCACTTAGAGAATATCTGATGCAGGCAGGCCTCGAGACTGGGGGGACGGGATCGAAGGTCCGTCCGGTTGTATCCTGCAAAGGCACAACATGCCAGTATGGATTGATCGATACATTTGGGCTTTCAGAGGAGATACACGAACGCTTTTATCACGGGTATTCCAGCGTGAAATTGCCGGACAAGTTTAAGATTGCGGCAGGCGGATGTCCAAATAACTGTGTGAAACCGGATCTGAATGATCTGGGAATCATCGGACAGCGTGTACCGCAGATTGATTTCGAAAAGTGCCGTGACTGTAATAAATGTCAGGTTATGGAAACTTGTTAAACATCCAGCTTAAACAGGCAGGTATAGGTATTATATAGATAAAACGGACACGGGGGAAATCGTGTTGTGGCAGAATGCTTCAGCAAAATATTTCTTTCCCGTGTCCAGTTACTATTACAATTGTTCCGCCTGGAGATAGTACCGGATATCTTCTTCCGTCAGCGAAAAATACTTTCTGAGCCGACTGGCAATAACTTCATCGGTATAGCCATCATCAGTTAGAGCTTGTACGAAAAGTAAAATATCCTGACGCATAACATCCTGCGTGACTTGTTTGGTGACCTGTTCGGTAACTTGTTCGGTAACTTGTTTGGTGACCTGTTCGGTAACTTGTTTGGTAACCTGTTCGGTAACTTCTTCAGTGACGTCTTCAGTCACCTGCTCAATTACATCCAGAGCAATCAGATTAGTAAACTTTGCCACCTCTTTTTGTACATCTTCAGCAAATAATTCATGTAATGCTTCACACATATCTTTCACCTCCTCAAATGTGTTATGGTTTGCCCGGACTATTACGTCCATCATAGCCTGATAATCTTTGGAATGTTTATGCTTTTGATAGTCCTCCATCAGCATATCCAGATGTTCTCCTGGCACCAAATCTGTGCGCAGGCTGCTGAGCCAGAGGTTTTCCTTATAGGGCAGTTGGGGGATCAGTATTAACTGCATGGGGATAGGATCTCCTCTCAGATAGTAAATACCTGAAGATACCTGGCCGATGGTAATATTTCTTTCCTTTTTTAACTTTTTGGACATCTCTCTTGGATACTGGCTGCATACAAAAGAGATGGTTATGTCCTGGGCAGAAATTTCATCAACATGTTCCGTATTAGCTTTGTAGAAACAGGCGTATGCATATGTTTTATAAAAATCGTCTATGTTTAATGTATCCCCAGGGCTCTTATACTCGAAGATATTATGACCGCGCAGGATTCTCCCAAAATCCTTCTTTAGCGGCTCTTTGTCCTTTTTAATTAAAACCAGATCAATACGCATGGGCATTTTATTCAATCCAAGTTCCGTTTGGAATGTTATGGTTTCTGCCTCCTCTGCCGTATTGAGCTGAATGGCTGTTCCAAATATGGGATGCCATTGCAGCATTTGATCATTCATTTAGTACCTCCATTATAGCATGCTCGGTTTGAAGCAGGTAACAGTTCGTAACATAATTTACTGTGGCTTTAAACCCTCAATAGGCAGCACCTCTTTCAAATGGGCGCTGCTGTTGTGAACAAGTAATGTGTAAACAGCAGCAGAGTGATTACAAATCTGGATTCTTTGACGAGTGTCAGAAAAAAATAGATTTTCAATAGAAATAAAGATTTGTGCAGACAGGATATCATATCCGGATGAGGAAAAGCAATGTGTTTATTGTTGAAAAATAAGGGAATAATGTTGAAAACATAGACTTAATAAAAAGGAGAATCATAAGATGCTCTCCATTTATATTTTGAAGATAATACAGGAAAAAACAAATCCCCCGCAGACTCCTGCGGGGGATTTGACTTAGGTTTGCATAGAATTCAAATCTGACGAATCACTAAAACCGGATTATGCTCCAACTACGTTAACAGCCTGAGGTCCGCGGTTTCCTTCTGTGATGTCAAATGATACTTTCTGTCCTTCTTCCAGAGATTTGTAACCATCGGAAGCGATTCCTGAAAAGTGTACGAATACGTCTTCTCCGTTAGCATCGTTTGTAATAAATCCAAATCCTTTTTGTGCGTTAAACCATTTTACTGTACCGTTATTCATAATAGGTACCTCCTAAATATAATATTTGTAAATCTCAGAAAATAAAAAATCACATATTTTTGTAAGGCATTATCAATGGAACATAATGACTTACAAAAATATGTGAAATCTAACTCCGATGAAAATACACCTATAGGATAGCATGAGATTTATGATTAGTCAAGTGATACGTGAAATATTCATATAAAAACAAAATAATCATATAAATGCATTGAAAACATTCATAATAAATGATAAAATAAGCGTGAAAAGATAATAAACGATAGTTTTAATGAAAAATAACAATCATTTAAGGCAGGAGGAAGCAAAATGAGCAAAGTGAATGAACTGACAAGAGAGAAATGGGTACTCGGAGCATTTCCGGAATGGGGAACCTGGCTGAACGAGGAAATTGATGAGGAAGTAGTTGCCCCGGGAACATTCGCCATGTGGTGGATTGGATGCACCGGGCTCTGGATCAAATCCGAGAACAGTACGAACATTGCAATCGACCTGTGGTTCGGCAATGGTAAAAGAAGCAAAAAGACAAAGGAGATGGCTCCGTTCCATCAGATGCGCAATATGACAGGGGGAAGGATGACGCAGCCAAACCTGCGTGCGGCGCCGATTGTTTACGATCCGTTTGCCGTTACAACTGTGGATGCGGTACTGTCCACCCACTACCACAATGACCACATTGACCCGTTCTTTGCGGCAGCGGTTATGCAGAACTGTGAGCCTGACGTCCCATTTATCGGGCCCCTCAAGAGCGTTGAAAAGTGGCTCAGCTATGGAGTTCCGGAAGAAAGATGCAGAATTGTAAAACCGGGAGATGTGATTCGGGTAAAAGACTGCGAGATTGTGGTATTGGATTCCTTTGACAGAACCTGTCTTGTAACCGCGGATGAGGATATTCGGAATACCTGCCCCAACGATATGGATGAAAAAGCGGTCAATTACCTGATCAAAACACCGGCTGGAACCGTTTATCACAGCGGGGACTCTCATTACTCTACATATTATGCAAAACATGGCAAAGACTATGATATAGACATTGCTTTTGGTTCTTATGGTGAAAACCCGGCCGGAAATCAGGATAAGATGACATCTGTGGATATCCTTCGAATGGCAGAGGCTCTGCAGTGTAAGGTCGTGATTCCGTTCCATTATGATGTATGGACGAACTTTAAGGCAGACCCGGCGGAGATTTTGATGCTTTACAACTTTAAAAAAGATGTGTTACAGTATCAGTTCACACCATTCATCTGGGATGTGGGTGGAAAATATATCTGGCCCCTAGACAAAGATAAAAAACAGTTCCATTATAGAAGAGGATTTGAAGACTGCTTTACAGATGAGCCAAACGTGCCTTACCGTTCCATTCTGTAAAAAAATATTCGGGAAAAAGGAGAATGCGGAAATGTTATTAAGAGAATTAGTGGAGAAAAAACGAGTTTGCTTTCATAAAGGATTTGATACATGGGAAGAAGCGGTAGCGGCATCCTGCCAGCCTCTTCTGGACGATGGCTCTATCGAGCAGGCATATATTGATGCTGTAATCGGCTGCGTGAAAAAATATGGCCCTTACATAGTGTTTGCACCTAATATCGCAATGCCGCATTCGCAGGAAGGCGCTGTGGGAGTGAATGACACGGCAGTATCATTCATGAAACTGGAGGAACCTGTACATTTTGAAGAAGGTAATCCGGAAAAAGACGCCAAGCTGTTCTTTGTTCTGGCTTCCAAAGACCACGACGAACATATGAAAAACATGGAAAAACTGGCCAATATGCTGTTGACAGCCGATATCATGGATGCATTGATGAATGTTAAGGATGAAGAAGAACTTCTTGCACTGGATGCAAAGTATTCTGAGCTATGAGAAATCTTTTTTATCAGAACTGGACAACTGCGAGCAGGAATATACGGGAGAGCGAAGGTGTTCTGTTAACCCTTGGTTCAGTGGAGGAGCATGGCCTCCACCTGCCTCTCGGGACGGATACAATACTGGCGCATGCATTTGCACAAGAGATCTGTGAAAGAGAGGACATGTATTATTATCCATGTATAACCTATGGACAGGTATGGTCCGCCAGGGAGTTTGAGAGCACTATATCTATCAGTCCGGCATGTCTTGAAAATTACTGCCTGCAGGCCGTGGAAAGTGTGATGCGTGCCAGCCCCAGGCGGATTATTTTGTATTCTTTCCATAACGGAAATCATAAGGTCATTGAAGAGGTTCTTCGAACTTTGGCCGATCGCGGGACCGGAGATCATGTGTATCATATGAAGGCTGCCGGAATTGAAAAGAAAGCAGGACATATTCTGACTACGCCTCTGTGGAACGGAAGTGTATGGCATGCGGGAGAACTGGAGACTTCTCTGATGCTCTATGTTAAGGAGGAACTGGTGGATATGAAAGCTGTGACCACAGAATTCCCGCCGGTTCCGCTTCTTTATGGTAAAAAGCCGGTGCCATGGAGAACTTTTATAGAGAGCGGGGCCTTCGGAGATGCATCCGCAGCGACTGCGGAAAAAGGCAGGGAATTATTTGAACTTATATGCCGGGAGCTGCAGGAACAAATACGCTGTATAAAAGAAGGAGAGAACTATGAGCGAAATTAAGCTTGTCGTCTGCGATCTGGACGGGACACTTTTAAATGACGAGAAAATGATCACCCCCTATACGGTATCTGTGATGAAAAAAGTCAGGGAGATGGGGATTGCTTTCTGCCTTGCCTCCGGACGGGATGAACAGATGATGTCCATCTATGAAAAACAGCTTGGCGGCTGTGAATACATGTTGTCTGATAATGGCGCACTTGTGCGAAGCGGTAAGCGGGTGATCTGCTGTAATTTTCTGGCAGAGGAGGATACCGCCAGTCTTCTGGCCTATCTGAATGAACAGCAGATGACATTTATGATGTATTCTGCAGAACAAATGTATTTTTCTGAGGGAAGCGAAAAATTGAAAAAGAGGATCCGGGATTACGAGGCGCTGTCTCAGAAAGCAGGCTGCCCGGTAAAACTCAAGGTCAGGGAGTTCCTCCGGAGCGGCTCTGTGCTGGGGTACAAGACTGCTGCAAAAATCGTGGCCTACGTGGAAAACGAAACAGCAATGGAAGCGTACATAAGTTTCGTTGACAGTCTGGCAAACGTGCACCATGAACCAACGGGGTATGGCCTTTTAGGTGCATTTCAGAGTCAGGTCTCCAAAAAAACTGCTCTTGAGACAATTATGCAGGAGATGAAGATCGGTAAAGAAAACGTCTGTGTATTCGGGGATTATGAAAACGATCTGAGTATGTTTGCATGCGCGGATTATAGAATTTGCATGGAAAACGGCGTAAAGGCACTGAAAGACGCGGCCAGCAGTGTGACATTCAGCAATAATGACGATGGTGTGGCAAGATACCTGGAAAAAGAGTTGGGAATTGTGACCAAACAGTGATTATATGAATTATAACGAACGTAAAACAAATATATAGCAATGAAATGGTAATTAATGAGGCGTAAAACTTATTTAAAGAGCAAAAAGTTCATATAAAACGATAAATAATCATATAATAAGATTGACAATTATCATAACGAACACTATAATACAAAGTATCAAGAATGCATTTTGCACAAAGAGATAGGAAAATTTTGTTACAAAGGAAGGAGAGGAATAATGTTAAACTCAATTCTTGATTTACTCTTAAAACAAATCTTCGGACAGCCTTTTCTGTTGATGGCAATCATCGTATTTATCGGTTATATTGCGATGAAGCAGAAGGTGTCCAAGGCAATTGCAGGTGCGGCAAAAGCATCCATCGGTATTATTGTTATGGGGATGGGATCCGGCGCCCTGATTGCGAACTTCGGAAAACTTCTGACGGCTCTTCAGAACGCAACAGGTATCCAGGGGGCAGGACTTAATACATACCCGACCATGACTGCCGGTTACGAGAAGATGGATGCGATTCTCGGAGAGGGAACAGGGGCTGCATGGGGGATTTACACGCTGCTTGTAGCATTTATCCTGAATCTGGTTCTTGTGGCGCTGAGAAAGTTTACAAGAATCCGTGCCGTTTACCTGACAGGTAACGCTATGATCGTTCAGGCAGGTATCAGTACATATATTGTCTGGAGGTTCCTGGGGCTCGGAATGCTGCCGACAGTCCTGATCGCAGCCGTAGTTACCGCTCTTTACTGGGGTATTTGTTCCACATTGCTGATCGAGCCTACAAAGAAAATCACAGGCGCAGATTTTACGGTAGCCCATCAGCAGATGGTTGTTGACTATATTGCCTACAAAGTGGCTCCAAAGATCGGCAACCCGGAAAAAGATGATATTGAGAAAAAGAAATTACCGGAATCACTGAATTTCCTTCAGGATAACATTATTGCAACGGCCCTTGTTATGTTCATTTCAACTGCAATTATTATGCTTGTGGTAGGAAAAGAGCAGATCGACTGGCTCCGAGGAGCAGAAGGGCTGAATCAAGCGGGCCTGACAAACAACGTAGTATTTCTTATCTGGATTGCCATCACACTGACAGCCAACATCGTCGTATTGCTGAGTGGTGTGCGTATGTTCGTGGGAGAGCTGATGGTGTCCTTCAAGGGTATCTCAGAGAAATTGCTTCCGGGCGCGGTAGCAGGTGTTGACTGTGCAGCGATCTTTGCATTTGCTCCTAAATCAGTAGTACTTGGTCTGCTCTTCGGAGCTCTGGGACAGATCATCGGTCTTGTCGGACTGTTGGTATTCAAGTCCCCGATCTTCCTGGTACCCGGCTTTATACCGCTGTTCTTCGACAATGCGACCATCGCAATCTTTGCAAACAAGTTCGGCGGCTGGAAGGCAGCAGCCCTGATCTGTACGGCAAATGGTCTGGTTCAGATACTTGGTTCCGCCCTCGCTGTTAAGATGATGGAAATAACATGGTGGCAGGGAAGCGCAGATTATGCGACAATATGGGTAGTAATTATCGCGATCTTCAAAGGAATTGGAAGTCTGTTGGGAATTCCGATAGCAGGTTAGGTAATTCACTGAAAAAACAAGGTAACTGTTCATGGATCTGAACAATTAAAACAGGAGGTAAAAAAGATGCTTAATATTTTATGTGTGTGCGGAAATGGTATGGGAACCAGCACGATTTTAAAGATCAGTGTAAAGAAAATTTGTGATGAGCACAATATTGACGCCGCTGTGGAATCATGTTCATTTGGTGAGGCGCTGTCTTTTATCACAACAACGGATCTGGTTCTGACCAGTCCTGAGTGGGCGGGGATGCTTCCGCCAAGCAATGCTGTCATTGCAGAGACAAAGAACCTGATTGATACGGCTGCTGTGACAGAGACGCTTCTCGCCGCAGTAAAAGAACATTTTCCAAATGAAATAAAGTAAGGCTTAGTGCCTACCGGTATATTTACGCCGGGAGGCACTCGTTAACTGTTTAGATTTTTAGGAGGATGAAAATGACTGGTTATGAGATTATCAAAGGAAACGTGAAATTTACGGGGCCGGATCGAATTGGACTCCGCTTTGACCGGATCGCCGGTAAAGGGGACGTATGCCGTATTTTCGTCCTGCCGCCAAAAAGCACATGGCCGGAGGGCGCGGACTATACAGTTTCCAAAAAGGTGCGCCCTAAGAACGGGGAATATGATGAATGGGGATGTATGTGGGAAAGCGATGATGCCAGCGGCTCTGATATGGGCCAGGTAACGAACATTCCGATAGAGGAATGGGACGATATGGATGATTATGTATTCCCGGATCCTAAGGCGGAAGGGCGTTTTGAGGGACTTCAGGAGGCACTTGATGAGGCGGAGAAAAAAGGCCTCTACGTGCAGCTGAACAGCCCGCAGTGTATCTTTGAACGCATGCATTTCTTAAGAGGTTTTGAAAATACATTAATGGACTGTCTTGTGGAGCCCGAAGAGATTGAGGTTATGGCTGAAAGGCTTGCGGATTATCAGATTGGCATTATCGAAGAAGCCTACAGACTGGGCAAAGGCAGAATTCACTGTTATGATACAACCGATGACTGGGGGACACAGAACAATCTGATGATATCCCCGGACATATTCAGAGAAATATTCAAACCGCAGTATAAAAGGATATTTGATAAAGCGCATGAGTGCGGCATGGATATCCGTTTCCATACCGATGGTAAGATCAATGATATCCTGGAGGACCTGATCGAACTGGGGGTAGACATAATCAATATTCATCAGCCAAGACTGGTCGGTATAGACGAAGTATCAAAGATCGCACAGGGCCGCATCTGCTTCGAAGCAGCCATCGACATTCAGGCAACGCTCCCGACAGGCGACAAGGAACTGATCGAACAGGAAGCAAAAGAATTGGTAGAGAAGTGGGCCACGCCCAAAGGCGGTCTTATAGGAGTGGAATATGGTTATCTGGATGCCATTGGCACAACCAAGGAATCCATGCTCTATGCGCTGGAGTGCTTTGAAAAGTACGGTAGCTTTCGAGACGGGTTCAAGGTTGGCGCATCATAAAGTGATAGCCGGGAGACATCGTAAGAGTATATGTTCCGCCAAGAGAATTCATACGCTGCCCCGCTTCGGAGCCTCCCCGGGTTGACAAGTTTTTCTGCCGATTGGATGCACCCAGCGAAATGAAGGGACAGACGCAAGCCTCCCAAGTGCATATGTGCCGTTTCAGGGTGCTAAAGCGGCACATATGCACTTGGGAGGCTTGCGTCTGTCTCTTCATTTCGCGCCCCCCTCCCCGTCCAACAATTGTCAAGACTACTTGACGATTCAGAAAAACATTCATATAATTGTCTTAATAACATGATCTAATCATATATTCTTTAGAAAGTAAAGCCTGTCAAAGTGGTGGAAAGAGGAAAAGATATGAAAAGAAGCAGAGCATTAGTTGATAACAGAAGAAATAAAGTGCTGCAGTCGCTGAAGAACAACGGCTTTGTAAAAGTGCAGGAACTGGCAGAAGAGCTGCAGGTATCTCCCCTTACCATCCGAAGGGATCTTCAGTATCTTGAGGACCAGAAAAAGCTGGAACGTTTTTACGGCGGGGCTACCGTGACCGACCGCGTAACCGAGATTAATACAGAAGAGGATGAGATCAAGCTTTACAGGAAGAGGATCGCCCAGTATGCGGCATCTCTGGTAGAGGACGGAGATACTATATTTATAAATACCAGCGCGACGGCGCTGCAGATGATAAAATACATTAAGGATAAAAGAGTGATTGTGATCACAAACAATGGGAAAGCCATCTATACGGAGCATTCTTCCAAGGTATCTGTGATACTAAGCGGAGGGGAGCTGCGCGAGATCAAAGAGGCCATGGTGGGCGAATTTGCCTCCAACAATATCAGTAAAGTAACTGCGAAGAAGAGCTTTATAGGATGTTCCGGTCTGAGCCTGGAAAGCGGGATGACTACGGAGATACTGAACGAGGTAAATATTAACCAGCTGATGCTGCAGCGGGTTACAGACACCTCCTACATCCTAGCCGACCACACCAAGCTGGGTAGAAACAGCAGCTTTGTGAGCTGCCCTACGGACTCTATTCTGAATGTAATTACAGATGAAAAAGCGCCCCAAGAGATTGTCGATGGTTTCCGGGAGTATGAAGTAAACGTAGTGCAGGTAACAAAAGATGGGGTACCTGTGGATTTCCAGGAATAAAGGAAGAGGAGAAAGAGATGTTAGAAGAGTTAAAGCAGAAGGTATATGAAGCAAACATGGAACTGCCGCGCCGCGGCCTTGTGACCTATACATGGGGCAATGTCAGCGGGATAGACAGAGAGTCCGGTTTTTTTGTTATTAAGCCCAGCGGTGTGGATTATGAGACGCTGATGCCGGACGATATGGTTGTGATGGATCTGGAAGGAAACAAAATAGAAGGAAGATATAATCCTTCTTCAGACACGCCGACCCACCTGGAACTGTACAGGGCATTTCCGGGGGTAGGCGGAATCGTACATACCCATTCTTCCTGGGCAACATCCTGGGCGCAGGCCTGCAGAAGCGTTCCCTGCTATGGGACCACACATGCGGACTATTATTACGGAGAGATTCCCTGCGCGAGATCCCTGACCGCGGAAGAGATCAACGGGGAGTACGAAAAGAATACGGGGCTTGTGATTATCGAAACATTTAAAGAAAAAGATCCTGCCAGTGTGCCGGGGGTTCTGTGCTCCAACCACGGACCGTTTACCTGGGGGAAAGATGCTGCTGAGGCTGTGCACAATGCGGTTGTTCTGGAAGAGGTGGCAAAGATGGCTTTCCGTACGGAACAGCTGAACAGAGAAGTGACTTCTGCTCCGCAGGTACTGCAGGATAAACATTATTTGAGAAAACATGGGCCAGGGGCATACTACGGGCAGGGTAAATAGCGTAAAGCGTTAAAGAAGATTGGAGAAAGCGGGCAGGTTCAGCCCGCTTTTTGTGATATTTAGATTTCAACAGTACATAAATATGCCGCTATCTCCGGCTGTATTTTTCGTAAAAATCATTGTAATATAAACAATTATCAACAGGTGTATTGGGCGGGATGTGGTTGCCTACGGCCATAAAATATCCGGGGCAGTCTCTTCCGAGAGCGATACACCTTTTTACTTCATTTTCTATATCATCTTTATCCCCGCACAACAGGATCCGGGTGTCGGCATTTCCTACAATGACGTGTGTACTTCCGTATTTTTCGCAGATATAAGACATATCGGTACATGGCTCCATAACAAAACCATTGACACTGCAAGCTGCGATATCATCCACAAATTGTGTAAAATTACCGTCCGATGTAAAAAGTATCTTTTTACCTTTTTCCTGCAAAGGCGCCAGAAGCTTTTTTAAATTAGAAAAAATAAAGGTTTTGTAGAATTCGGGCGCCAGAAAAGCTCCGCTTGTCCATACAATATCATCGTGTACCATGACAACAGGAGATTCGCATTCGGCTAATGCTTCAAAATACTGCAGATTCCACTCTGTATAACGGTTCATAAATTCTCCGAACAGCCTGCTGTCCACACCTGCCGCCAGAAGCAGCATATCCCAGCCGAGGATCTCTATGGCCCCGGACATACAGGTTGTGTAAATTCCGGTCATGTTTACGGTATCCGGATGTTCCCGGATCATTTTCTGGTAGTCCTGATTAAAATCTGTAATCAGCCTGCTTTTATCCTTTTCCCCATAGGTCTCGAAAAAATCCAAATCGAAAACATCTTCCGGCTCCTCGATGAATACATGGACATCGTCTGAATAATCCGTGCTATTCTGCTGATAGGACGCATGTCCCATTTTTGTGTGATTCTCGCCGAATTGTTCATCAAAAGGAATAATGTTCCAGAAAAAGCCGTAGTCCCATGCTTTAATGAATTCTTCTGAGGCATGTATGCGGGTCTGCCCGGAACTGTATGAAGAGACTTCAATTCCTGTAACTTTTTGCACAAGATCCCAGTGGAAGTGTGCGGAATACTCTGTGCGGGGAATTTTTGGTGGCATCTCGAGATTTAGGGCGCTGAGGCCATTTTCATAAGACATATTAATTATCACTTTCCTTCCTGCTTATTATTTTGTATACTATAATTATAGAAAATACAGGGAAAATGTACATGCAATTAATATAAAAATAAATGGAGTTTTTTGCTATGGAAAATCAAAAATTTGCAATGCTGGAAGAAAAGATAAATGAGATTAAATTCGAAATTGTGGAGAGTGGGCTTCTTACGGCGGGGGAGGAGTGGGACTATAAACAGGTAGTATCCCCGTTTAACAGATTATACTTTATACTGGAGGGGCAAGGCCATATACACAACGACATGCAGCAGATGGGCCTGAAAGAAGGACACCTATATTTGATACCGGCAGGAGCTACCTACGATTATAAAGCGGGGGGCCGTATGAAAAAGCTTTATATACATTTCCAGATACAGCTGATACCGGGGATCGACCTGTTTTCCCGGTGTATGGAGGCAATGGAACTGCCCCAGATACCAAAAGAAATGGAGCTGCTGCTGGAGAATCTGAAACAGAAAACAATGGATAAAATCATAGCTGCAAAGTCCCTGCTGCTCGCGGTCATATCACGCTTTTTGGAAATAGCCAGGCGGGAAGGCATGGAGGAAAATTACAGCGGGTATGAAAAACAACAGAGAGCCATAAGTTATGTGGAAAACCATCTGAGCGGGGCATTAAAGGTAAGTGAAGTCGCAGCAGCTTTAGGGGGATCGTATTACGCTGTCTCCAGGAATTTTAAGAGGGATACGGGGATCGGACTCAAGGAGTATATGGAAACGCTGTTAATGAACAGGGCCAAAAGGCTGCTGGCAGCAACGGATATGAGGATATCCGAGATCGCCGTGGAATTAGGCTTTGAGGATGCTTTTTATTTTTCCAGGTTTTTCCGCAAATACGAAAAAATGCCTCCCAGAGAATACCGCAGCAGAAGGATGCTTTAAAGGAGGAGCGGTTTCTGGTATTAAGTTACACTAAATACCTTACTGGTACTGTAAGTGTGAGCATACGCTGCCAGGGGCCGCTCCTTTCAAGTACTGGCCTGCTGAGTAGTTTAAAGCGCACGGAATTCGACAGGCGTCATTCCCGTTATCTTCTTGAAGAGTTCATTAAAATAACTGGCGTCTTCAATGCCTATTTCCTGTGCGATCTCGTAGTTTTTCAGAGTACTGTTTTTCAACAGGTCTTTTGCGCGTTCGATCCGTATGTCGTTCAAATAAGCTTTGAATGTTCGGCCGGTCTCCTCCTTGAATATCTTGCAGAAGTGGCTTTTGCTCAGGAAGCAGGCATTCGCAACCTCATCGAGTGTGAGCGGTTCCTTCATGTGATCCTCGATGTATTTCCGGGCTGTCATAGCGGTGGAACAGTTTGCCAGTCTTCTGCTCTCCGTCAGCTGCAGCTGTATGTACAGGAGGATTTTTCTTATCCCGTATAGGATGCCGCTCCATTTCTGCCGGTGCTGGATTTGGAAATGAATCTCATCCCAATCGCAGTATTCCAGCTGATAGCCGGAAAATTCGCGTTTGCAGCTTACTGCCAGCTCCGCCAGCGTCTGGTAGATGACATCTTTATCCTGGCCGGAGAGATAGGTATAAAACTGTGTGATGTGCTGCTGGATCCGGTCAGGGCTGTGAGAGTAGACACTTTCCAGCAGGTTCTTTTCTTCGGTGAGCGGGTAAGGGATTGCAGGAACTTCCAGTAAGGGGATCCTTTCATAGTCCACGAACTCATCGAAGGGAAGCGCTTTATAGAAACGCAGGGCATGGCGGGCCTGTTTCATAGACTGGTATACCTCCATCATGCTCAAAACAGCGAGCCCGATTCCAATCTTAACCGAAATATTTCTGTCAGTAAAATAAGACTGCAGTTCGGTCACAATTTCTATCCGGTCCCGTTCCGGGTCCTCCAGACTGGTAACCAGATATAGATAGTTGTCCAGCATGAAACAGCAGCAGGGGTAGAAGCGGGTCTCCAGGTCAAACTGAAAATCCGCTATGTCGGTTTTGGCCGGTGAACTTTTGAAATCCGTACAACAGGCAAAAAGTCTGTGGGAATTCAGTAAAACAGAGGGGAGCTCGTCCGTAAAATGTACATAGCCATTCTGCTGAAGCGCATTAAACTTGTGAGACTTCAAGATATTGCGCTTACTCTCTTCTTCCTGGATGGTACGGGTGGCCTCAGCCAAAGTTGAGAGAAGCTCTTCCGTAACAAGAGGCTTCAGCAGGTAGGAAAAAGCGCCGTGTTTCAGCATATGCTTAGCATACTCAAAATCATTGTATCCGCTGATTACAATGGTTTTTATTCTAATACCGGAATCCTTGATCTTTGTGACAAGTTCAAGGCCGTCCATCACAGGCATGCGGATATCCGTAATTAGAATATCGGCTCTGTGCAAAAGCAGGTAATCTAATGCGGCCTTGCCGTTAGAGGCCGTAAAGCTGATCTCATAGCGGGTTTGTCCGGTAATTATTTTTTGAAGGGCCTTCTGGAGCAGAAATTCATCTTCGGCAATCACTATTTTAAACATTACAATTCTCCTTTTTCTTTTGGCAGACGGATTGTGACTACGGTTTCTTTATTTTGGACACTGTGGAAAGTGAGCGAGGATTTATCGCCATAGTACAGCCGCAGGCGTTCGTTAACATTGTAGATTCCGACAGAACAACCATTCCCAGGTTTTTTTACGGAAGCCAGATTATTCTGGATTTCTTTTTCCGTCACGGGATCTGTACCCAAACCGTCGTCCATGATCTGAATGACGATCTGGCCGGCGCTTTCCCCTGCACTTATTATGATATGCCCTTTTCCCTCCTTAGTCTCAAATCCATGATAAATGCAGTTTTCTATCAGTGGCTGCAGGATTAGCCGGATAATTGGAAACTGGCCGATACTGCTGTCTACATGAAACTCCACATCAAATTTATCATTGTATCGGATTTTCTGGATGGTGAGATAGGCCTTTATATGCTTGATCTCATCATCAATTGTTACAAATTCATCCGGCTGCCCGATGGAAAGCCGCAGCAGATGGGCGAGGGAGGTTGTCATATTGGAGATATCCTGATCGTCATTCAATATTGCAAGGGCATTGATGGAATCCAGCGTATTATAAAGAAAATGGGGGTTAATCTGTGCCTGCAGGGCCAGCAGTTCGGCCTTTCTCTTCTGCCGGTTTTCCTGCGCATTTTTCTCCATCAGCAGTTGGATATGTTCGGTCATCTTCTGGAATGAATGATAAAGAATATCAGTTTCTTCCGTTCCCTTTACCTTTGGGAACTGATTGCTGCAGCCATCCCAGTTCCGCACATGAACGGCCAGGGCGGTGACAGGGTAAGTCAGGCGGTTGGACAGCTTGACACTGATTACAATACTGACGATTAAGAAAAGAAAAATGATGGTCAGCATTGTATAGAGCAGAGGCGCGGCTGCCTTCGTGACGTTGGACAAAGGTATATAGACAACCGTACTCAGGTCGGAATGATTCAGGGGATAGACCGATATAATATAATTTTCACGGTTCAGGCGTGCAGTAAAACCGGAGTCTTTCTTGAAATTAGTTGTCTGTATCAGATTCGTCATATCCTGGGTAAAGGTACCCTCCACGAGCGTGGAATATTGTACAGAGCCATTGGCATCTACGAGGCAGGCGCCGCTGCCGTCCCCCAGATCGACGTTATTGAGCATCTCAAAAATATCATCTATGATAATGCTGCCAATCACGTAATATCCGCTTGTAACGGAGGAATTCGATACGGACTTAATACAGGACAGCGAGTAATGCCCATTGTTATTGCTGTGAATCAGAGGGACGAATCGGGCATTAAGATAAACCTCGCTCTTGTCATAATAATCGCAGAGTTCAAGCAGGCTTTTTTCATCATACATGTTAAACAAGGAGATCATTTTTTTGCCGTTATATATAATAGAAATATCATCGAAACCATTCTGCTGGGTGGCTGCACTCCACAGTACCTTTTTTACATCGCTGCGGGAAGAAGAAATGCCGGGAGTAATAAAATGGCTTCCGAAAAAACGGATCTCGGAAGAATAGGCCACAGACTCGATCTGTTCGTCAATCCCCTCCATGAATAGTTCAATATTTTTGCACAGTTGGTTCGCGATCTGATTATTGTACTGTACGGAGACAGAAATAATATTCTGATAGATATACCGGTAGCAGAGCAGCGCCATAATAACGGCTATAGCCAGTACAAAGCCTATGGTAAAAGCGGTCAGCTGTTTTTTGAATGAGCGGAACATGAAAATCCCCCTTCCTATTTAAATTAAATTTAGGTTATAACATTTACCGGAAATATGCAATTGCTTTGGATATAGGAAAAGAATTTTGCCATAGAAAATAAGAATTCAGTTTCTTTTCCTTTCCCTTATTTTTCCGTATACTTTATTTAGAAAAAGAAAATTTATAATTTACAGGAGGTAGAAAATGAGAGCATTAAAGAAAGTAATAAGTGTAGGGCTTGCGGCGGCAATGGTTACGTCACTTGCGGCAGGATGCAGCAGCAAGCAGGAGGATTCCGGTTCTGATAAAGAACCTGTAACGATCAGATTCTATTCAACTTTAGGCGAAGCGGAACCGGGATACAAACCGGTTATGGAACTTGTAGAACAGTTTGAGAAGGATAATCCGGATATCAAAGTGGAACTGGAGGTACAGTCCAGCTCACAATATCACGAGAAACTGGTATCCGAGATCGCCTCCGATACTCTTGCTAATGTGTTTATGCACTGGGGCGGCGCTGAGATGTATGAGGCAGTGCAGTCTGGAAAAGTTTTGGATATGACGGAGAAGATGGATGCAGAACCGGAGTTTAAGGCACAGTTTGCTGATGTTACCCTGAATGCCCTGAATCTGCGGTATGATGATATAGAGGGGATGTGGGGCGTACCGTTCTCCAGCGTATCGGGCGGATTCTATTATAATAAAGCTTTATTTGAAAAAGCCGGAATCAAAGAGGTTCCCGCTACCTGGGACGAGCTTTTGGATTGTGTGGAAAAATTAAAGGCGGTGGATGTCATTCCCTGGGCTTTAGGCGCAAAAGACGGATGGCGTGTAGAACACCTGTATTCTGCAATTTTCTATAGGATGAACGGAGTAGAAGGGGCCAAGGCGCTTGGCGATCGAAGCATGAAATATTCTTCTCCTGAAGCGGTGGCTGCATGGGAGGAACTGCAGAAGCTGGTAGATATGGAAGCCTTTGGGCCGGAGCCTGCATCTGTAGATTTTTCGAACGAAATGACGATGCTCCAGACAGGGAAAGCGGCTTTGAACTTTGGAATCTCAGCTCATGCGGAGGCGTATACGGGCCCGGATTCTGAGGTCGGTGATGACATTGACTTCTTTGAGATACCTGTATTTGAAGGAAAAGAAGAATTTGCGAAGAATAACTTCGGGGGCGGAGACATCGCCCTGGGAATTGCAACCAATGCTTCGGATGAACAGATTGAAGCATCCTGGAAACTCTGCAAGGCACTTTGCGGTGTTGAGGGACAGACGGTTCTTGCCAACAGTAATGCGGTGCTTGTAGCTAATAAAGATGTGGAGGCGGATCCTGAAAAGGTAAACCGTCTGAATAGTAAATTTGCCGATGTCATTAATAACGCGGACGCAGCAACGACCGACGTGACCAACTACGACAAAGTATCCACAATGCTGACCAAAATCAGAGACGTGGCCTCTGCACTGGTGAACGGGCAGCTAACCCCGGAACAGGCCGGAAAAGAACTTGATGCGGAAGTGGAAATGTACAGCGAGTAAAGAATGAGGGATCAAACAGAGCATGCGGGGAAGAGCGCCCCTTCTGGGCGCCGGGCATGCCCTGCCCCGGAAAAACAGGAGGTGTAACAGTTGCTGGATTTTAAAAAGAATAAAAAGCTCGCAATTGCATTTTTGCTCCCGGCATTCGCTTTTTATATTATATTTATGATAAGCCCTGTATTTGAGACAGCGTTTTTGTCTTTTTTTAAGTGGCGCGGAATTGGAGGCAGTGAATTCTCATTTATCGGGCTTCGGAATTATGCAAAGGTGTTTACGGACCCGAAGTTCTGGACCAGCTTTGGGCGTTTGATATATTTTGTTGTGATCAGTGTTGTATCCCAAATGGTAATCGGATTTATACTGGCATATCTTGTCTCTTTAAAACTGAAGGGCTCGAGATTCTTCAAGCTGACCTTTTTCCTGCCGGCGGTATTGTCTGTAACCGCTGTATCCCTCATGTGGAAGATGATTTTATCTACCAATGAAGGCATGCTGAACATGCTTTTGAACAACATGGGTCTGGGGACACTGGCAAGGTCCTGGCTGACGGATCCGGACATTTGTTTTACCGTGATTACGCTGATTAATACATGGCTTCAGGTAGGGATGCCCTTTGTAATCCTGCTCGCTGGACTGATCGGCATACCGGGTGAACTGTATGAGGCGGCTGCGATTGACGGAGCCAACAGCTGGAATATGGTCTTTAAAATCACAATCCCAATGATGAAAGAAATACTGGCGGTGGCGACAATTCTAGTTCTGTCTAATTCCATGAAAGCCTTCGATGTCTTTTATGTAATCACCAGCGGAACATTCGGACCTGGAGAAGCCAATATGGTTCCTATGGGGTATATGTACATCACCTCCTTTCGGGGAAATGATTTCGGCAGGGGAAGCGTGATGGCCCTGTTTGTCATGCTGGTCGGCGCAATTGCATCTGTTTTTGTGTATTTCAAGGGGTTCCAGGGAAAGAAAGGAGATGCTTCGGATGATTAAGCGTGGTTTTAGCATTGGAAAACTGATCTGTTATATTGTACTGATAATTTGGGCGGTTATTACGATCTACCCGCTGATCTATACCTTTCTGACATCGTTTAAAACACAGACCTCCATGTATACAAATATGTTCGGCCTTCCGGAAACCTGGCACTTTGAAAATTATGCAGGGCTGTTTGCGGATATGGGGTTTGGAAAAAGCATTTTTAACAGCTTCTTTATCACCATAACTACAGTCGTGTGCCAGCTGGTCATCAGCTGTATGGTATCCTTTGTCATTACACAAATTCGCTTTAAAAGTTCCAATAAAGTTCTGGGACTGTTTGTAATCGGGATGCTGATTCCTGCCCAGGTGTTAATTATACCAATCTCAATCATGGCAAAGTACATGGACGGATACAACAACCTTCCGTTTTTGATCTGCGTATACATAGCTACGGGAATGCCATATATGATATTTGTAATCTGCGGGTTTATGAAAAATCTGCCCAAAGAACTGATGGAGGCCGGCCTGATTGACGGCTGCAATGGACTCAAAACGTTTACAAAAATTGTGGTACCGCTGAGCAGGCCCGCGATTGCAACGATGGGAATGCTATCTTTTATTGGAACATGGAATGAAATGATTATTGCGCTGATATTATTAAAGAAAAATGAACTCAAAACAGTTTCGCTGGCATTAAATATGTTTGCCGGGGACCGGTTTTCAAATTTTCCGGGGATGTGTGCAGCCGTTATGATAGGAGTTCTTCCTACGATGCTGATTTACTTCATCTTCCAGGAGAATATCATTGCGGGTATGACGGCGGGAGCGGTCAAAGGTTAGGCGCGCCCGGAAAAGTGCGGATAGTCTGGCGGGGGGAACCCCCGCATGGGCAGCAGCAGTTCAGCCATGCCCGAACTGTTAACATTATAAATTGGAGGTATATATGGGAAAACTGCCATTTCGTGAAATTCATCTGGATTTTCACACAAATGAGACGATAAAAAATATAGGGGAGAGATTTGACCCCGAAGAATTTGCGCAGACATTAAAGAAAGCACATGTAAATTCGGTCACTCTGTTTGCAAGATGCCATCACGGCATGATTTATTATGACTCCAAAAAGAATCCGGAGCGTGTGCATCCAAATCTTATGAATAAAAATCTTCTTAAGGAGCAGATTGAGGCCTGCCGAAAAGTTGGAATCCGTACTCCGGTCTATACAACGGTGCAGTGGGACTACTACACCTCACAGAGGCACAGGGAGTGGCTCTGTATCGATGAGAACGGACAGTCAATCGGTGAGTCCGGCAGGAAGCAGGAGCCGTTTGAGGCAGGCTTTTACGAGACGCTGTGCCTGAATACCGGTTACCGGGAATTTTTGAAAGAGCATGTGGAAGAGATTCTGGATACATTTGAGGTAATCGACGGATTGTTTCTGGACATTGTTTTTCCCGTGCCCTGTGCATGTCCTGCCTGCAGGAAGCTGATGGAACAGAACGGATACAATCCTCTGGATCGCGGGGACAGGCTGGAATTTTATAAGAAAACAATCGACGAATGGCAGCGAGAAATGACGGAATTTATCCACAGCAAATCTGAGAATACCACGATCTTTTACAACAGAGGACATGTGGGGACGGATCAGAGGCGCAATGGGGATACCTATACCCATTACGAACTGGAGTCGCTCCCGAGCGGTATCTGGGGATATCTTCACTTTCCCTCCACAGTGCGCTATGCCAGGAACCTGGGGAAAGAGTATCTCGCCCAGACAGGCAAATTCCATACCATGTGGGGTGATTTTCATTCCTACAAGAATCAGGCAGCTCTGGAATTTGAATGTTTTCATATGCTGGCAATGGGGGCAAAGTGCCTAATCGGGGATCAGCTCAATCCAGACGGGAGGCTGTCACCTGCGGTTTATGACCTTATAGGAAAAGTGTATGAGCAGGTAGAAGAAAAAGAGGCCTGGTGCGATGACGTGAAACCCGCAGTGGAAATAGGCGTATTTACCGCAGAGGAGTTTGTGGGTGCCTCAAATGACAATCTGCCGAAATCACTCCAGGGAGCAGTCAGGATGCTCCAGGAATGCGCATTTCAATTTGACGTGGTGGACACGCAGAGTGACTTCGCAAAATACAGGCTGCTGATCCTCCCGGATCAAATCCCTGTTGATCCGCTGCTTGCCGATAAACTTTCCGTTTATTTGGAAAATGGAGGAAAGGTTATATTTACGTGTAAATCGGGACTCACTCCTGACGAAGCCAGCTTCGCACTGGATATCGGCGTAACAAAGAGAGCGGAACAGCCAGTTGACGTATACGGAGAAGATGTAGTCGGAAAGATCTATGACAGAGGAGATTACTGCCAGTATATTCTTCCGGGGGATGTGATCGGAAAGGATCTGCCAAAGGACTATCATGTCATGTATGCGAGAGGCGTTGACGTGGATGCAAAAGAGGGAGCAAACGTGCTTGTAAATGCGTATGCCTCTGTTTTCGACAGAGATTACCAGCACTTTTGTTCACACAGGCAGTCGCCCTGCTCGGGAGAAATAGCACAGCCGGCTGTCGTACAAAACGGAAATAGCATTTATTTTTCACATCCTGTCTTCACACAATATCAATACAATGCACCTCTTTGGTGCAAAAAGATGGTGAAGGATGCGGTATGTCTGCTTCTTCAGGAACGGATTATCACACATAACGGACCTTCCGCACTGCTTACCGCTGTAAATGACCAGCCGGCCCAAAACAGAAGGATTGTGCATCTGCTGCATTACATTCCTGAAAGGCGCTGCGAATCTATTGACGTCATTGAGGATGTGCTGCCTGTTTATAATATTGAGTGCAGTGTAGAAGTACCGGGAGAAGTGAAAGGAGTATACTGCCAGCCGCAGAATGTTCCGCTTGAGTACCGATCTGAAAAGGAAAGAGTGATATTCCATGTCCCGGAGGTGAACGGACACCAGATTGTGGAAGTAAGATTATCTTAGGAGCAAGAGTATAAACGATAGGAGGATGTAATGAACCGAACGCAGATTGTAAAGAAATCTCTGAATTTTGAAGATCCCGGAATAGTGCCATATTCTATATATCTGACAGAAGAGGGGTATGGGCTATACGGAGACCGTCTGATTGACGACTATGGAAATGAAAAAATACAGACGGACTATCGGCAGGGTAAGCTAAGCCAAAAGGAAGCTGCATCCCTTGCAATTGGTAATTTTATTCTTTATGCTGAAGCACCTTGGTGGGACTGGATTAACCTTCCGGCAGAGTTTAAAGAAGAGGACACTCCCGAGGGATTACCTGATACAATCGGAAAAGGAAGCTATGAAGCATTTTTTGAAAAGGTGGAATATCTGAAAAAGAATTACGATGCATACATTTTGGTTACCATTTGGGGAAGCCACTGGGAAAAGGCCTATTTCAGCCGGGGCATAGAAAACTTTCTGTGCGACCTGGCGGCTGACCCAGAGTGGTGCCGTAAACTGCTGGAGCTCATCATCAGAAAAAACCTTGTTATGCTCGAAAACATCTTGACATGCCCATATATAGACGGCGTGCTTCTAGGATCAGACTGGGGAACACAAAATGACCTGATCATGTCCCCCGAGTGCTTCCGCACCCTTATCAAAGAAGGCGAGATCCAAGAGTATAAGTTAATAAAAAATACAAGAAAAATGTTTTTGTACATTCATGTGGAAATATCATACGGATTATGGATGACCTTGCAGAGATGGGAGTAGAGTGCCTGAATCCCATCCAGCCCGAGTGCATGGATATCTACCGGCTGAAAAAGGATTATGGAAAGCGCATCGCATTCTATGGGGGGATCAGTACACAAAGAGTGCTGCCTTATGGGACTGCGGAGGAAGTGGAAGCGGAGGCCAGAAAAGTCATAGAAGCCATGAAAGAAAATGGAGGGTATATTACAGGGCCGTCCCAGGAGATCCAGGAGGATGTACCTTATGAAAACCTCTGCGCACTCATAAAAACCGCAAATCAATATGGGAGTAGTAACAAGCTTTAGACTTGTTGACGGATGGGGGGACGCGAATGACGAGGTGAGTGCGGGAGCTGGCGGGGCAATGTCTGCTGGTGAAATATCCTGACACTGTGCGAAGAAGCTGTAGAAGAAAACGGAATGGGAAGGGAGGTACATGCCGCATTTGGCCCGAATGCCGATGCATTCGCGCCGCAGGCGGCATCAGAATTAGCCTGGTAAGGCAAATTCTGCCCTCCCTTCCCGTTCCGTTTTCTTCAACAGCTTCTAATCGCTCGCTTTACGGACTTTTCACCAGCAGACATTGCCCCGCCAGCTCCCGCACTCACCTCGTCATTCGCTGTTGCATCCAAACGGTAGTTAAGAGCTCATTCCCTGGAGAGGTCCCGTACGGTAGCAGCGGATGGGATAGAACTGGTGATTCGTTTCTGTTGGTGTAAGTTTTAGATTGCCTTGTTATCCGTGAATATACTGGTCTTCAAAAACAGTCCCAAAGGACCCATACATAAAAGCCTTAAAATTTATTTAAGCAAGATGCATGATACGCATAGCCCACTTCATCCGCTGCCCCCGTTTGAGCGCCACCTTAGTAACGGGGCATAACCGACCGGTCGGATGAACCAGTTTACCGTGAGCCGCAGCATCTCCCGGCTCACGGTAAGCGTCCCCCTTCCATCCGCGCCTGGGCTAAAACCCGCCGCTAAATCCCGATTGATATGTTTGGGGAAATACTTTATAATGTAATGGATTGATAGCGGTGCAGGACCTTCAGAGGAGGTACGGATAACGAAGATGCATGGAATAAAAGATGTGGCGCAAAAGGCCGGAGTTTCTATTTCTACGGTTTCAAATGTTTTAAATAAAACAAAATATGTCAGTCCCGAACTGGTTCGCAAGGTGGAAGCGGCAGTAGAGGAATTGTCATATGAGGTAAATCCAATTGCAAGAAGTATGAAGAGTAACAGATCGGGGACGATCGGAATCATAACGGAAGATATCTGCGGTGTTTTTTATCCCTATATTATAAAAGGGATTGCTTCGATTACCGAGCGTGCCGGTTACCATATGGTTATCTGCGACACGCGGGGGGAATATGGGGACAAGGATGCGGCAAAACGGGAGCAGGATATATTCAAGAATCTGATTTCAAGCCGTGTTGACGGCATTATTTTTGTGTCTCTTGTTTCCGGTGAGGACAGGGAGAAGTATTTGAGTAAGCTGATCAAGGCGTCCCAGCGGTATAAGCCGGTCCCACTTGTCAGTATGGAAAGAGATTTCACCCAGTTTGGTATAGATTCCGTCTATTTTGATGCCTATGAGAATTCGCAGAAGGCAGTGCAGCATCTGGTAGACTGCGGCTGCAGGAAAATTGTTCATATTTCAGGCCCTGAAATCATGGAGGTCGCGGAAGAGCGTGTGCAGGGTTATTTAACCAGCATGGAAAAAAACGATTTACCAGTGGATAAAAACACGATGATCGTGAGGGGCGATTACAGCCACCAAAGCGGATACAGGGGAATGAAAGCGCTGTTGGACAACGTACCGGGCCTGGACGGTGTCTTCTGTGCAAACGACCAGATGGCCGTAGGAGCATTGAAGCTCCTGAGGGAATACGGAAAAAAAATACCCGAGGAAGTAAAACTGATTGGATACGATGATGTATTCATATCAAGCGTTGTAGAACCGGCTATATCCACCATACACATACGAAAACGCCATGCCGGAATCGAGGCGGCAAAGCTGCTGATGGAACGGATCGATAATCCCGGGGAAAAAAGAGCACCCGTGGGAATCAAAATGGACAGCAGGCTTGTGGTACGAAAATCAACAGTGGCAGATGCCCCCGAAGACTGGATATTGGCCGATTGGTAGACCCGGGCAAAATTTGTAATACCGAATTACACATTTTCCTGGACCCAGCGCGCAAAGCCATCGGGCTTTGGGTGATGTGTCAAGGTTGCCCGGAGTTCCCTTCTTTTTTGCTTTACTCCTTCTTACAGCCCTAACCCGTTTCCAGCCCCCCTTATGTCCGCTTCCCGCAGCGACCCCCTTACACAAAAACCGCCTAGAGAAAAACGTTTTTTGTGAATTGTGTATAAAATTTGGGGTGTGGTATCTTATATTTTATACAAAAAATCGTTTTTCTGTTATAAAGCATTGACAAAAGGGGGTTATGGGAATATGCTTAAGACAAGTTTTAAGAGTAAAAAAGGGACGGCACACAATCAATCAAAATTTTTTTTGACTCTTAGAAAAACGTTTTTCTGACATTAAAGAATACGAACCAGATAAAACGGAAAAGGTACAGAGAAGGGAAGGGGGGATTTTATACTGCCGCGTCAGGCAGATTAGCGAAGTAACTGATTCACGCAAAGAGAAAGTGATGGAGGGCATCGTGAGGGTATGAAAAAATATTGTATTGTAAATGAAATTAAACCGGAGCGTTTAGAGGATTACGTAAATGCGCATCTGTATCCATGGGATGAGCTGCTGGAATGTCTGAAGGCTGCGGGAACAAAGGAAGAGTACATATTTATGCTGGGAAACAAAGCATTGGTATTCGTTGAGTGTGAGGATATGACGACGTATACGGAGAAGTTCGGGAAAAGCGAGGTCGGAAAAAAGTGGCTTGAATACGTAGCAGATTTTATTGAGGAGAGTCCTTTTGCAGATGCATCCGGCAAGGCCAGGGATGATGTAAATGGCCTCCGCAAAGTGTTTGACCTGAACCAGCAGCTGGCAGGAAAGTTTGAGGAAAATTGATTTGTTTTCATGATCAATGCAATGAAATTAAAGCTGGGACGAAAGCTTTAATGATAATCAAAAAACAATTTAAAAACAGGAGGAAATCGTATGAAAAAGAAAATGTTGAGTGTAGTTCTTAGTGTTGCATTGGTTACGTCTATGTTAATCGGATGTGGCTCAGGGGAATCAGAGAAAAAGAGTGCGGAAACAAAAACAGAAGATACGAAAGAGACCAAAGAGGAAAAGACGGATGGGGAAACAAAGAGCGGCGGGTATAAAATTGCCTATTTGAATGCACTGGTTTCAACCCCATATTTCGGATACTTAAACAGTGCTATGGAAGGGCATGCGAAGGAGCTGGGGGTTGAACTACAGATCCTGGACGGAAAAACGGATAATCAGGTGATGTTCGACCAGGCACTGAGCATTATCGAGCAGGATTTTGATGCAGTGATATTGACGCCAAGCGATATGGCGGGTTCTGTTTCGATTGTAGAAGCAATCCACGATGCCGGGCTGCCCTTAATTGTCTGCAATACACGTGTCGACGAATCTGTGAAAGCATTGACTGATTCTCTGGTCTGCTGTGACCCGAGTTATGAGGGTGAAGTCGTTGGGAAGCTTGCCGTTGAGCAGCTGCCGGAAGGCGGAAAATGCGTCACACTGGAAGGTTTTGCAGGCCAGGAGGCGCAGATTTACAGAACAGAAGGTTTCCAAAAAGGAATTAAGGGAAGCAAGATTGAGATCGTACAGCAGGTGATCTGCGACTGGGACAAGGCAAAAGCAATGTCAGCGACAGACGATATGATTGCGGCTTATCCGGATTTGGCGATGATCTTTGCACAGGATGACTCTATGGCTCTGGGAGCGATCGAAGCGGTAAAGGCAGCGGGGAAAGAAGACCAGATTAAAGTTATGGGCCTTGGTTATATGGGCGATGAATCCAAAGAAGCTCTGTTGGACGGCAGCCTCCTTGGTACCTGCACGCAGTCTCCGTCATGGGAAGGTATTACCGCTCTTGATGTTGCTATAGATGTGATCAAAGGCAAAGAGGTTGATACCTGGTATAAGACAGAATGTCTGGCTGTTACAAAAGAAAACTGTGAAAGTATTGATCATGGTTATAATCAATAACAAACGTAAGGGAGGCCCGCCTCCCTTACTGTTTCAACGGCAGCCTGTTCACCGGGCTGCCGGCTGTAATAAAACAGCATGCGGATGTTGAATATCCGTTTAACTTAGGAGGTCAGACATGTCAGA
The DNA here is from genome assembly GCF_009680135.1 of Eubacterium sp. BIOML-A2. NCBI lineage: Bacteria > Bacillati > Bacillota > Clostridia > Eubacteriales > Eubacteriaceae > Eubacterium > Eubacterium sp. BIOML-A2. The sequence goes on along the minus strand of NZ_WKZK01000012.1, from coordinate 13,170 downwards.
TGTTATATTGGAAATGAAGAATATTACCAAAAGATTTCCCGGAGTTATTGCTTTAGATGATGTTTCATTTCGCGTCAATAAAGGAGAGATCCGGGCGCTGGTAGGAGAAAACGGCGCTGGAAAGTCTACCCTGATGAAGATACTCAATGGAGTATACTCTGCGGATAGCGGGGAGATATGGATGCACGGCAAACGGGTTATGAATAAAAATCCCCTAGAGGCCCAGAAAAATGGCTTGTCGATCATTTATCAGGAATTTAACCTGGTTCCGTCTTTAAGCGTAGCGGAGAATATTTTTATTGGGCGGCTGAAAAAGGGGAAGAAGGCAATTCAATGGAAAGATATTAATAAAAAGGCCGAAGAACTGATGCACAGCCTTAATTACAACATTGATGTGAGAGAGGCCGTTGAGAATTTAAGTGTCGCCGAGAAGCAGATGATCGAGATCACCAAGGCGCTGTCTGTTGATGCAAAGGTGATTATTATGGATGAACCGTCAGCCGTGCTTACGGAAAATGAACTGAAGAATTTATTCGATATTGTTCTGGATCTGAAAAGTAAGGGAATTACGGTTATCTATATTTCGCACCGCCTGGAGGAGATCTTCCAGATATGTGACTCCGTAACGGTACTCAGAGACGGGCAGATTATTGATACATCGGCTGTAAAAGATACGACAAAACAGCAGCTGATCGAAAAAATGGTCGGCAGAAAACTGGAGCAGGAATTCCCGGCAAGGGATGCGGTATTAGGAGAGACGGTGCTGAAGGTAAGCGCGCTGAATCGTGGAAATAAAGTAAAAAACGTCTCTTTTGAATTGCGAAAAGGAGAGATACTGGGTCTGGCAGGCCTGGTTGGCGCCGGCAGGACCGAGGCAGTGAGGCTGCTGGTCGGCGCGGACAAGGCCGTCAGTGGAACAGTGGAGATAAAAGGGCAGAAGCTGAATATGAAATCCCCCCTGGAGGCAAAAAAGAACGGAATCGTCTTGCTTCCCGAGGACAGGAAGACGCAGGGCCTGCTTTTGGAAATGCCCATTACGCAGAACATCAGCGTGGTGGGGCTGGAGAAAGTCAAAAATAAATTCCGCCTGATCGGTGAAAGCATTGAAAAAGAAGAAGCGCAGAAGTACTTCAAGACACTAAAGATTAAGGCGCCCTCCGCTACGCAGAGGGTTTCCTTCCTGTCAGGCGGGAACCAGCAGAAGGTAGTTATTGCAAAATGGCTGTTTTCAGGCGCTGATATCCTGATTTTTGATGAACCGACACGGGGCATTGATGTGGGGGCGAAGTACGAAATCTACATGGTCATGAACGAGCTGGCAGCACAGGGAAAAGCGATCATTATGATTTCCTCTGATATGAATGAAGTGGTAGCAATGAGTGACAGGGTAATCGTGATGCATGACGGAGAAATACGCGGCGAACTTGAGGGCGCAGAGATCAATCCAGAAGCCGTGCTGAAATACGCCATTGAATGAGAGGAGGCAGAATACATTGATAAAAAGTCAGGGTAATCAGGCGGGAAGAAAGCTGAACTATATTGCAAGTAAATACGGCATGCTTTCGATTCTGATCCTTATCATAATTATTGCAGGTATCATTAACCCGGCTTTCTTAACGGGCCAGAACATCATTAATATTTTCAAGCAGATTTCGGCGACCGGGCTTTTGGCCATTGGAATGACCTTTGTTATCATATCAGGAGGCGTTGATCTGTCGGTTGGATCTTTGATGTCTATTTGCGGGGTAATCTCCGTTGTGCTGATCCCACAGGTTGGCGTTCCTGGCGCCATGGTTCTGGCATTGCTGTCAGGGCTTGTACTGGGAGTTTTTAACGGTATTTTTGTATCGGCGACTGGCGGGACGATGGGAAGCTCTTTTATTATCACTTTTGGAATGTCAACGGTATTAGGCTCCGCTGCACTGTGTATTACCAACGGAGCTATCGCATACGCGTCAAAGTATAAAAGCTATATGGTGATCGGACAGGGCTACTGGGGCGTGATACCGATTACAGTTGCAATCTTTCTTATCTTTATTGTAGCGACGCAGATCATCCTGAAGAAGACCAGTTTCGGGAGATTAGTGTACTGTATCGGGGTCAATGAAGAGGCTACGCGCCTGTCCGGAATTCGGACAAGGCTGATCAGAATCAGCGTATATGCGATATCCGGACTTATGGCAGCGGCTGGAGGGATCTGCCTGTGTTCGCGTGTGCGCAGCGCGTCGCCCACACAGGGAACCGGATATGAGCTGGACGCCATAGCAGTGGTACTGTTGGGAGGCAGCCGGATGGGCGGCGGTGCGGGAAGTATTTGGAAAACTCTGATGGGCGTTGTGATTATGGGTGTTCTTACAAATGCCCTGAACGTAGTCGGTGTAACTGCTTATCCGCAGAAAATTGTAAGAGGCGCCATCATACTGGCAGCGGTTCTGATGGATCTGCGCAGCGCAAAGGCTGAAAACGAGATGCTTGCGACGAAAGTGTGAGGTGGAAAAGATGATAAAACGAGTCAGCAAATTTTGTAAATCTTATCTGGTAATTGTCTGTATTGCAGTATTACTTGTGTTTATGGCCATTTTTTATCCGAGTTACTTTTCCTTCTCTACTTTTAAAGGACTGCTGATACAGATTTCTGTATATGGGATCGTGGCATGCGCGATGACGATAGCGATCATCGGAGGGGAATTCGACTTGAGTGTCGGGTCTATTCTGCCGTTTTCTACCCTGCTTTTTGCTTATCTGATGCCCAGGATCGGGATCTTTGCGTCTATTGTCCTTATATTGATCACGGGGGGCGTGATCGGTGCGGTGAATGGTTTCTTTGTTTCGATCCTGAAGTTGAATGCCTTTATTGTGACTCTGTCTACAATGCTTGCCGTGGAAGGGATTATGCTCACTTTCTGCAATGGGATGCCGATCCCAGCCGTCAATCAAGCGACCAGGGCGTTCGGGACGGGAAATATTGGCGGAATTGCATACATTGCCATTTTATTTTTTATCTGTGTCCTTATTACCCATTATGTGCTTACAAAGACTGCTTTCGGGCGAAATGTATTTGCAACCGGCGGCAATTATAATGTGGCAGAGTATGCCGGGATCAGTGTGAAAAAGATCAAGTTTCTGTTATTTGTGATTTTGGGATTTGCTTCAGCTTTTGCGGGAGTTCTTCTGACTTGCAGACTGCAGGCTGGTTCCCCTTTATATGGAAGCGACGTTTCCATGTCTGTAGTATCTGCTACGGTTTTAGGGGGAACAAGCCTGCCTGGCGGCAGGGGAAGCGTATTTCGTACCTTCCTGGGGATGGTATTTATCGGAATGCTGAGCCAGATATTTACCCATATCAATGCATATGCATATCTCCAGCAGCTGATACAGGGTGCAGTTGTTGTTGCGATTGTCATCCTGGATGCATGGAACAACCGGAAGAGGGAAGACGAACTGGCCGGAATTTAGAGACGGGGAAGCAGTTGGAAACAGAAAGAGAGGCAGATAAAATGAGAAAAGAGAAAAGCGCTATTTTAAGCGTGAGCAACAGCAATCATACATCCTGGGATCCGGCCAAAGAGCATCTGGCGACGGGATTTCCGCCGATCCAGGCGATGAACAGCAGTCTTATGTTCACACCTCAGGAGATAGAACGTCTCCGCACGTTGGGAAAGCGGGTCGCGGAAATTGCGGCGCTGCCCGTTCAAAAGGAAAAGGCCAGGCTCTGGACTGCCCACAATGACCTGCAGACCACCCAGCCGCTTGTATTCATAGATCCGGAAAATGGCTGGAATGAGATCATCACGCCGGAGATGCTGGAATGTCACGACAATATGGCCAGGGTATGGGAAATGCATCTTCTGAAACAGATCTACTGGCATGAAAATCTAAAAGATGACAAAGTGATTGAACCATATTTTGACGTACATTATTCCTTTTCCGACGATGGATGGGGCGTAGAGATGAAAAAAGAGGGCGGCGAGATGGGCGGCGCCTACAAGATGATCGGCGGATTGAGGGACTATGAGGAAGACTTTGAAAAACTGCATTATCCTGTTATTACTATCGACTATGAAGAGTCCGACCGTGTGCTGAATCTGGCGCATGAGGTTTTTGACGGGATTCTGACGGTCAGGCGGCATCCGGTGTGGTGGTGGTCCCTGGGGATGACGGTGGATTACATTATGCTCAGGGGATTTGATAACTTTTTATGTGACTTCATTCTGGAGCCGGAGTACATACATAAGGTGATGGATCTGATGACGACGGGGATTGAAAAACGGCTGGACTGGTTTGAGAAGGAGCGCCTGCTTGCCTTAAATACGGAGGGGGCATATGTGGGCTCGGGCGGATTCGGCTGGACAAATCAGCTTCCTACAGAGCAGGAACTGAAACGGCCGGTGACCACAAAGGAGATGTGGGGATTTGTGGAAAGCCAGGAGACGAATACCGTGAGTGCAGAAATGTACGGAGAGTTCATACTTCCATACCATAAAAGGCTGGCCAGCCGGTTCGGGCTGAACTGCTTTGGGTGCTGTGAGTCTGTTACTGAGAGATTTGAGTATGCTAAACAAATTCCGAACCTGAGAAGGGTCTCCATGTCTGCATGGGCGGACTGGACATTGATACCGGAGCTTCTGGGAAACCGGTATATAGCATCGCTCAAACCACAGCCCACAGCGCTTGCCTCTCCGGTAATGAACGAGGATGAGGTCAGGAAAACGGTGAGAAAGGCGCTGGCCTGCACCAGGGACTGCATCCCGGAATTGATCATGAAGGATAATAATACGCTGGGACATAACCCGTATAATGCATGCCGCTGGGTTGAAATCTGCCGTGAGGAGATTGAAAATCTGGGTTAAAGAAAAGGAGACATCACATATGACGGAAAAAGAATTAATCATAAAAAGCAGCGAAGAGCTGGATGAGAGATTACGTGAGGCAAAGAAGAGCGGCAATCTTGTGGTAAAGGATGCAACAGAAGATGAGGCGGTCATTCGGAAAACATTTGAGGCGGGCGAAGGGATCCTCCGCTTATTTCCTGCATTTGTTCCCAGAAGGTTTGGGAAAGCAGGCCGCAGATTAAAACTGCACCCGGACGACTATTTTGCATTCGGAATGGCCAGAGGTTCCATAACGGAGCGCTGGTTTGCATCTACTATTGCCGCACAAAACGGAGAATTGTCTAAAGCAGATGAAGGGATGAGCTATGTAAGCGTCTCATATGATTCTGATGAAAAGTTTGCCTTGCGGGATGCGGTCAAGGTTCTGGGGAAAGAACTGGTGGGAGAAGAGCTGATGGGGCGGTATAACGGCTGGCCCATGTATTCCAAGTTTTTCGATAATGAAAATCCTCTCTTCCACCATGTCCATCTGATGTTTGAAGACGCGGCAAGGGTAGGCAAGCTTGGCAAACCGGAGTGTTATTATTTCCCGAAACAGCTGAACAATTATTTCGGAGAAGCAGGCTACACCTACTTTGGGTTTGACCCGGATGTGACGCCGGAAGAGGTCAAAGAAAGAATCCGACATTTTGGGGACGATGATACGAGAATTACGGAACTTTCCCGTGCGTACAGGATCGAACTGGGGACGGGATGGTATACGCCGGCAGGGGTCATTCATGCGCCTGCATCGGTGCTGACCTATGAGCCGCAGTGGAACTCCGATGTCAATTCTGTTTATGAAAATATAGTTTCCGGGGAGGTGTATCCTCCGGAGATGTTGGATGAGGAATGTCCGGCGGACAGACAGGGCGACATTGACTATATTTTCAGCCTCCTGGACTGGGAGAAAAATGTGGATCCGCATTATCGGAAACATTACTTCCGGCCGCCGGTAACCGCATCCCGGACGGAAGACTATACTGAAAATTGGATCACCTATGCCAATGAGTATATTGCCGCAAAAGAGCTGACCGTTTATCCGGGCCGGACGGTTACGATTAAGGATGGTGCTGCTTATGGCTGCATCTTTATACAGGGACACGGAAAAATAGGGGGCTACGATGCGGAAGCGGCTGCCTTGCTCCGCTTTGGGCAGCAGAGTACGGATGAGTTTTTTGTTTCAGAGGACGCAGCCGGGAGAGGGGTCACGATCACGAACCTGAGCCGGGTGGAACCACTGGTGCTCTTAAAACATTTTGGCCCGAACCATCCGGATGTGCCGAGAAGTGTCTGCGGATAAAAACAGTGAAAGAAGTGCCGGTGTGTTGAAAGCAAAATTGGCATGCCGGTACAGTACCGCTGATAACAACGAGCAGGGTGCCATTTGAGATAAGGGTGGAAATATGGACACAGAAGGAGGCGGAACATGAGATATTTGGTTGGGATAGACAACGGGGGAACGTTTTCAAAAGCCGCTGTCTTTGATGAAGATGGGAGTCAAATCGCCGCGGCCAGCGTGCCGACAACAACCATTACTCCAAAACCGGGGTACACGGAGCGGGATATGACACAGCTGTGGGAGGTCAACGTACTGGCAGTGCGCACGGCAATTGAAAAGAGCGGCATCTGCCCGTCTGATATTGCAGGTGTCTCTTTTTCCGGGCACGGGAAAGGGCTGTACATGGTGAAGGGAGACGGGACTCCCGCGTATAATGGGATCATTTCTACGGACACGCGGGCATGGGAGTATGTAGAAAGCTGGGAGAAAGACGGTACGATGGACAAGGTATTCGAAAGATCCTGTCAGACGATCCTTGCCTGTCAGCCTGTCAGCCTGCTGGCATGGTTCCGGGACCACTATCCGGAGGTGCTCCGGGATGTGAAGCACATATTTGCGGTAAAGGATTATATCCGTTTTCAGATTACAGGGGAGGCATATGCGGAGTATACGGACTTTTCCGGTGCTAATTTGGTAAACCTGACCACAAAAGAATATGACAGAGAGCTTTTGGGGCTGTTCGGGCTGGAAGAGATCTATGACAAACTCCCTCCGCTCAGATATGCCGCCGATATCTGCGGTTATGTGACGAAGGAGGCTGCCCGGCAGACGAATCTGCCGGCCGGTATTCCGGTGGCGGCGGGAATGTTTGATGTGGATGCCTGCGGAATTGCCTCCGGGCTGTGCGATGAGGAACAGATGTGCATGGTGGCGGGAACCTGGAGCATTAACGAATTTATCCGCCGGGAACCAGTGACCAACGGCAGCGTGTCGCTCAATTCCATGTTCTGTATCCCAGGATATTTCCTTGTGGAAGAGAGCAGCCCTACCTCGGCCGGCAATATGGAGTGGTTTATTACGAATCTGATGAGCCATGAGAAAGAAGAATGCAGGACAGCGGGAGGATCGGTCTATGAGTTGACCAATGACTGGGCGGAATCAGTAGAACCGCAGGATTGCAATCTCATTTTCCTGCCGTTTCTGAATGGCTCTAATGAGGATGCACTTGCAAAAGGTACATTTGCAGGCCTAAGCGCTTACCACAGTAAAAAGCATATGCTGAGGGCGGTGTACGAAGGAGTTGTATTCTCTCATCTTACACATGTGAAAAAACTTCTGCAGAACCGGGAAGCGCCAAAGTCCATCCGTCTGTCAGGCGGTGCTGCCAATTCGGATGTGTGGGTACAGATCTTTGCAGATGCTCTGCAGATCCCGGTGGATGTGATAGAAGATAAGGAACTGGGAGCCCAGGGAGCGGCGATTGCAGCAGGAATTGCAGCAGGAATTTACCGGGATTACCGGGAGGCAGTGAACCGCACCGTCAAGATTACAAAGACCGTATTGCCGCGTCCGTTTTATAAAGAAGTATATGAAGAAAAATACAGGACTTACCGAGCAGTAATTGAGGGCCTGGGCGGTACATGGGGGCGGTTCAGGATTGAATAGTCCGGATAGGCTGGAAAAGGGCCGCTCAGAAGTGGGCGGTTTTTTCAATTTGTATGTGGAGGGGAGGTAGCTTAAGCGGGCTTGCCCACTTTGTTTATGTTCATGGCAGAACAGTGTATATTGCTAATGTGAATTTTTATGAAAAAAGTTCATAAAGTTCTTTTGTATTTATTATAAGACAAAAATGATCTTATAAATAGGATAAATAATCATATAATTAAGAACAAAGTGATTGATTTATAAAAAACACGGTGATATAATGAACATAAAGAAAGGAGTGGAGAGCTATGATATGGAATTATATGTTATGTTTCGTGTTTATTGTTGTTCTAATTGTTGAGGTGGTGTTTATCCTCAAAAGAAACCGTAAGATTGTGATGAAGGGCAAGGATGATTTCTTTACATTTACGCTGATTGTACTTTTTGCATTGATGATCTTTCCGCTCTCGGACATGGGCAGCGTGGTAGAGAATATCCGGAATATCCTGATACTTGTGGCTATTTTCGGGTCAGCCGGCATTAAGAGAGGGTTTTCCGAAAAGGGAATGGAAAAGGTATTTTACACGGTGAACTGGGATCTGGTTCAATCCGTACATATTGATGAATACCAGACCTCCAGGATCAAAGTGGTCTGTCAGACGGAGAAAGGCAAACATAAGCTGTATTTCAGCAAGTATAAACTGAAAGAGGTTTTACGGGTGCTGGAACAGCATGTTTCCAATATATATATTCAGAGTTCACTCGATGACGTCCTGAGTATGAAAAAGTGCGTATAAATAAAGCGCACTTGATGATGTATGCCCCTGCGGAGCGGGCCTTTCGCAAAGCGGAATACCAGACACAGGCCAACTTGCAAAATGCAGTACTTTCTGTTAAAGAAGAAAAAGTAAAAAAGTGAAGAAGAAAAGGAGAATTCAACCATGGTAAGCGAAAAAATCACAGTCAAGAACCCTTCAGGATTACATTTAAGACCGGCAGGAATCCTGTCCAATATCGCATCAAAATGCGTATCTGACGTTACTCTCGTAAAAGGAGACAAGAGAGTGAATCCTAAGAGCGTGCTGGTTCTTATGGCAGCGGGCATCAAATGCGGAGATGAGATAACAGTGGAATGTGCAGGTGAGTCGGAAGCAGATGATTTAAAGACCATCATTGATGCGATTGCAAGCGGATTAGGAGAGTAAGGAGTCAGAGCAATGAAAAGGATTGAAGTGAGTAAAACGTCTTCAAAAGGCATTGTTATGGGAAATGTGTTCGTGGTCAGGGAGCAGGATCTGAGTCCGGAGGAAAAAGTAATTGAAGTCGGGCAGGCGGACGCTGAGAAGGCAGCTTATGAGCGTGCTGTCGAGGAAGTCATTGCAGATCTGGAGCCTTTGGCCGAGAAGTCGGACATATTTGCAGGGCATCTGGAGCTGGCAAAAGATATCGCGTTAAAAGAGGGCGTGCTGAACCGGATTCAAACGCAGTCATACTGCGCACAGAAGGCGCTGCATGAAACCGCGGAAGAATTCCGCATGATCTTTGAGATGATGGAAGACGAGTACATGCGTGAGCGTGCTGCAGATATACTGGATATTAGAAACCGCCTGATGCGTAAGCTGAAAGGGATCGGTGACGGGGATTTTGATTCGATTACCGAAAAAGTGATCCTGGTTGCAAGGGATCTAGCGCCGTCGGATACGGCGAAGCTGAACCTGGAATATATTCTGGGATTTATCACAGAGCTGGGCGGTGTGACAAGCCACGTATCTATCATGGCAAGAGGGATGGGTATCCCTGCGCTTGTCGGGGTAGAAGGAATTATGGACGCGGTACGTCCCGGTGACTTTGTAATCATGGACGCCTCCCGTGGTGTAATTATTATTAACCCTGAACCGGAAGTAATTGAAGAATATAAAAAGAAAGCAAACGAGTTTGATAGATGCCAGAAGGAACTGGAAGAATCCAGCGCTCTTCCCACCGTTACGGCAGACGGCAGAAAGCTGGAGGTATGCGGAAACGTGGGAAGCCTGGAAGACGTGAAAAATGCCGTGAAGTTCCGGATTGACGGAATCGGACTTTTCAGAAGTGAGTTCCTCTACATGGAGAGCGACCATTTTCCAACGGAGGAAGAGCAGTTCAATGTATACAGACAGGCGGCTGAGCTTCTGGGAGAACGTGAGCTGACCATTCGGACTCTGGACATCGGCGGCGATAAAGGCCTGGATTATTTTGAGTTTCCAAAGGAAGAAAATCCTTTCCTTGGATACCGGGCAATCCGCATCGGCCTGGATCAGAAAGAGATTCTGAAGACACAGCTCAGGGCTCTTCTGCGGGCAGGTACATATGGACATATCCGCATTATGTTCCCCATGATCATTTCCATTGAAGAAGTGGTGGACGCATATGCGGTGCTGGAGGAATGCAAGGACGAACTTCACAAAGAAGGCATTCCGTTCCAGGAAGAGATAGAGGCAGGGGTTATGATTGAGACGCCTGCGGCAGTTATGATGGCGGAAGAACTGGCAGAGAAGGTAGATTTCTTCAGTATCGGGACAAACGACCTGACCCAGTATTTTCTGGCGGTGGACAGAGGAAATCAGAAGATTGCGGCTATGTACAATTCTTACCATCCTGCGGTTCTGCGCGCAATATACAAGACCATACAGGCAGGGCACAAGTATAACCGAAAGGTGGGTATGTGCGGAGAGTTTGCCAGCGATACAAAAGCGGTAAAAATGCTGCTGGGAATGGGACTGGATGAATTCAGTGTGTCACCTGGCGAGGCGGCGGGGGTAAAACACCAGATCCGCAGTACCTCCTATGAAGAGGCACAGAGGCTTGCCGGTGAAGTAATGAAACAGCCTGTCATAGATTCTGTGATGCGGCTGCTGGAAGAATAGGCTTAAAGGAGATAGTTTGATGAAAGGATATACGCTTGGGCTTTATGAGAAAGCAATGCCCGGCAGCTTAACGTGGAAAGAAAAGCTGCTGGCTGCAAAAAGTGCCGGATATGATTTTGTGGAGATCAGTATAGACGAGACCGATGAGAAGCTGAGCCGTCTGGAAATGACCAGCCAGGAGAGGCTGGAGCTGGTCCGTCTGATGGCAGAGACTGGAATACCGATCCGCACCATGTGCCTGAGCGGGCACAGGAAATACCCCCTCGGAAGCAGTGACCCGCAGGTCTGCGGCCGGGGTATGGAGATTATGCAGAAAGCGATACAGCTTGCGGATGACCTGGGAGTCCGGATCATACAGCTCGCAGGTTATGACGTATACTACGAAGAATCCAGCCTGGAAACGAAAAAAAGATTTTTGACAAATCTGAAGAAGGCGGTCAATATGGCGGAACGGACCGGTGTGCTTCTGGGATTTGAGACGATGGAAAATGAGTTTATGAACACCGTGGAAAAGGCAATGAAATATGTAACCCTGGTGGGTTCCAGTTATTTGAATGTATACCCGGATATCGGAAATATAACAAATGCCGCGCATACCTATAAGACAGATGTGCTGGAAGACCTCTATATCGGAAAAGGACATCTGGTTGCAATGCATCTCAAAGAGACGGTACCGGGCAGATTCCGCGAAATTCCATACGGCACCGGGCACGTGGATTTTGAAAATGCTGTCCATACGGCTTGGGAATTAGGCATCCGTAAGTATGTCACCGAATTCTGGTATACCGGAAGCGATACCTGGGCGGAGGATCTAAAGTCAGCGAGCAAAATGTTCAGAAAGATACTGGATGACGAGGAAAGGAGATAACGATTTCGTGAAAGTATGCAAGCAAGTAATATCGAATCTGACAAAGTGCTATTCTATAGCGCCGTTAAAATATAATGGAAGCAATTATTTCCTGGTGGCAGCGGAGAAAGTGGACAGATGCATCCTGTTTGACCAGGAGGGACGCGAGGTGGACACCGTGTGGAAAGAACCTGGCGGGGTAATGAGTATGGTGCAGGTACCGGGAACAAACGGTCAGTTCCTGGCCACACACAAATTCTACTCACCCAACGACTCCAAAGAAGCCAGGATCGTCATAGTCACTCCGATCTCGAAAGGGAACTGGGAAGTGAGGACGCTGGCAGAGCTTCCCCACGTACACCGATTTGATATCGTAGAGCGAAACGGTATAAGATATCTAATCGCCTGTGCCCTCAAATCGGGCCATGAATACAAAGACGACTGGTCGATGCCGGGCAAAGTATATGCAGCAGTCCTCCCGGAGGATCTAAGCGGTTTCGGGGAAGACAACCAGCTGGAATTGAAAGTCATAAAAGACAATATGCTGAAAAACCACGGCTACTACCGGGTAGACGACCAGGGAACCGACACCTGCATTATTTCTGCAGACTGCGGAGTATTCCAGTTCATCCCGCCGGAGTCTGCCGGAGGCGACTGGACGATCCGCACCCTGCTTGACACAGCAGCAAGTGATGCCGTCCTGATTGATCTGGACGAAGACGGAGAAAAAGAACTGGCAGTTTTGTCTCCGTTCCATGGAGATAAGATCAGCATTTACAAAAGAAAAGAAGGCGTATTTACCCAGGTATACGAATACGGGAAACCAGCGGAGTTCACCCACGCGATCTACGGCGGAAATCTGCTGAACCGTCCGGCCCTTGTCGTAGGCCACAGACAGGGGGAAAGAAACCTCATCGCCTTTACATACAATAAGGAAACAAAATCCTACCAGTCAGAAATACTGGATCATGACTGCGGCCCCGCAAACGTATATCACTTCACCAGAGATGGAGAGGACATCCTCATATCAGCAAACCGAGAAACCGATGAGGTGGCTTTGTATCAGGTATTGGAGTGAGCAGGCGAATGGGGAACGGACGCTGTCCAAAATTGCACTGCGGCAGGCAATCCCTGACCCGAAAACAGGGGTGTCTGGAAACTGGTTATGGTCTGTAAGCAGGAGTAAAGTAAAAAGAGTGGAAAACTGAGGGAACCTGGCCACATCACCCGAAGCCTGATGGCTTCGCGCGCTGGGGCCAGGAAATATTGTAATTCGGAATTACAATATTTCCCTCAGTTTTCCATTCTTTTTGCTTAACTCCTGCTAACAGCCATAAGACGCTTCCAGACACCCCTGTTTTCGGGTCAGGGATTGCCTGCCGCAGTGCAATTTTGGACAGCTGGTGTATCCCAGCCGGCAAGTGGCCAATACCGGGAGGGGATCCCGGACGGGAGCAGCGTATTGTTGCCGGCGGCACAGAAAAGTGCTGCCCCAGTGCTCCTATATCTTCTCATTAGAAACTCCCGGAAGTTGAACGTTTTGTGTTGTCCAGTTTCAGGACATAGGTAAGTAAAAAGTTTCAGGACATAGGTAAGTCCAAATGTTAAACTATACAGAAATAA